>SLOS01000417.1 GCA_007132365.1 Bacteroidales bacterium
GACAGTATAACGGTGGACTACTATGGCGCAAATACCCCGCTTAACCAGGTGTCCAACATCAATACACCCGATCCGCGCAGCATAACGGTGCAGCCCTGGGAGAAGAGTATGCTTGAACCCATCGAGAAGGCGATACTTCATTCAAACCTGGGATTCAACCCTGTCAATAACGGGGAGATACTTCGCATTGTGGTGCCCGCTCTCACCGAAGAACGTCGCAGGATGCTGGTAAAGCAGGTTAAGAGCGAAGGTGAAAACGCAAGGGTCAGCATTCGAAATGCCCGCCGGGATGCGAATGATGAGTTCAGGAAAATGCAGAAGGAAGGGCTTCCGGAAGATGCTGCCAAGAGAGCTGAGCAGGATATACAGAAGCTTACTGACAACTATACGCAGAAGGTAGAGGAACTCCTCGAGAAAAAAGAAGAAGATATCATGACAATCTAGCAGCCCCTGGGTTTTTAATACCCTTTACAGCAGGGCATTGAGCTTTTCAACAAGATTTTTCTTTGGCACTGCACCAATCTGCTTGTCGGCCACCTCCCCGTCCTTGATGAAAAGAATTGTAGGTATATTTCTTATACCGTACTTTGCAGAAATACCCGGATTACTGTCCACGTCAACTTTTCCCACGACTGCCTTACCCTCGAATTCTTCACTTATCTCTTTGACATATGGGGCTATAACCCGGCAGGGGCCACACCACTCCGCCCAGAAATCAAGTAAAACGGGTTTGTCTGATTTCAATACAAGCTCTTCAAAATTAGATTCGGTTACTTCAATTGTCATAGCTAAAAAAATTTAGTTTATCAAATATAATGTCAGTAATGCATCTATGTAGATAAATGCAGAAGAGGTTAAGCAAACCTTTTCTGCTTATATTAAAGCAGATACATAAAATTATCAATGGTGAATCTGTCTCTGCTAAAATAATATTTTTTTATCAGTAAACAGCCGGTCAGAATATTTTGTTCAGTTCAGGCGGACCTCTATCTCGGGATGTGTTTCAAAAAATTTGATGACTTCCTTAGTCAGGCCGATCCTTTTTGAGCGGGAAAACATGCTGACCGCAATGTTTTCTTCCATCTCTATTACCCTGAATTTCATTGTAACCTCGCCCTTATTCTTTTCTACGATCTCCCCGAGCTTATCGATATTCTGTTTGTTGATGAAAGAGAGAGGGATGTCAAGGGAAATGCTCCTGATGAGGTCTTCCTTTGCATCTGCCAGCAGCGACATGCTTTTAACCTTAAGCTCAAGCTCATCTTCCCTGTAGTATTTTGGCTGTATTCTGCCTTTGATAAGAAGAGGGCAGTCTTTCACAAAGTAGTTCTTGTAATTTATATAGTCCTTACCGAAAAGTGCAAGCTCCCAGGAGTTCCTGTAATCTTCCAGGATCATCCTGCCAAACGGATTGCCGTTTTTGGTATAGGCCTCCTTTACGTTGTTCACTATGCCAGCTATGGTTATCTCCTTGTTTTTAAGCTCATCCAGATCTCCCATATCGGCAAGTGAATGGGTGGTCAGATTTTCAATCTCAAGCCTGAAATCATCAAGCGGATGAGCGGAAAGGAATATGCCGATCAGCTCCCGTTCCCTGTTCAGCTTTTCGACCTTTGTCCACTCAAAGGCTTTGTGGATTTCGGGTTTCGGATAGATCAATCCCGGATTGTCGCCGAAAAGGTTGCCCTGAGGGGTTTCTTTATCAGCCTGAACCCTGCTGCCGTACCTGATAAGATTCTCAATAAATGTTACTCCTTTACTGTCCTCAGCAAAGAACTGGTGACGACTGATCTCACTGAATTCATCAAATGCCCCGGCGGCTGCAAGAGCTTCAAGGGCTCTTTTATTGACTGAGTGCAGGTTGACTCGTTCGGAAAAATCAAAGATGTCTTTGAACAGCCCGTTTTTGCTTCTCTCTTCAATGAGCTTTTCAACCGCGCTTTCACCAACGCCTTTAATTGCACCCAGCCCGAATCTTATTTTCCCATTCTTGTTAACTGTGAATTTAAGCTCACTGTCGTTGATGTCAGGACCCAGCACCTCAATATCCATGCGGCGGCACTCATCCATGAAGATGGTGATTTTTTTAATGTCGGAAATATTGCGGCTCAGAACAGCAGCCATGAATTCGGCGGGATAATGTGCTTTTAGCCATGCCGTGTGGTAAGCTATCATGGCATAACATGTGGAATGGGACTTATTGAAGGCATACTGTGCAAAAGCTTCCCAGTCGGCCCATATCTTTCTGACTATCTTTTCCTCATATCCATTCTTCAGGCATCCTTCGGTGAATAGTTCACGGAGTTTATCCATCTCCTGCTTCTTTTTCTTTCCCATCGCCTTCCTCAGAGAATCTGCCTGTCCACCGCTGAAACCTGCCATTTCCTGCGAAAGCAGCATCACCTGTTCCTGATAAACGGTAATGCCGTATGTATCTTCAAGGAGCTTTTCCATTACGGGCACCTCAAAGGAGATCGCTTCCCTGCCGTGTTTCCTCTTAATGAATGTCGGGATATATTCCATCGGTCCCGGCCGGTACAAAGCGTTCATTGCTATCAGGTCCTCGAAGCGGTTGGGCTTTAGATCCCTGAGGTGCTTCTTCATACCCGGCGATTCAAACTGAAATATGGCGGTTGTCTCTCCCTTGCTGAACAACTCATAGGTCTTCTCATCATCCAGGCCGATATTTTTGAAATCGATTTTGGTACCCCTGGATTTTTCAATGTTTTCAATAGCATCTTTAATAATGGACAACGTCTTCAGTCCCAGAAAATCCATCTTGAGCATTCCCACATTCTCCACATGATTGCCATCATACTGGGTCACCAGCAGGTCTGTATCTTTTGAAGTGCATACAGGGATATGTTCAGTAAGCTCATTGGCCGAAATAATAATGCCGCAGGCATGCAGTCCGGTATGCCTGACCGATCCTTCCAGGGTTTCAGCATATTGCAGGGTTTGTTTAACATCCTCTTCCCCGTTTTTCCTGGCTTCGGAAAGCTCCTTAACCTCCTTGTAAGCCATCTTAAGCGTGGTGCCGGGCCTTTCGGGTACAAGCTTTGCAAGCTTATCCGCCTGCGGAAGGGGAAGCTTCTGCACCCGTGCCACATCACGTATTGCCATCCTTGCAGCCATAGTGCCGAATGTTATGATCTGGGCTACCCGGTCCCTGCCATATTTCTCCACCACATACCGCAAGACAAGGTCCCTGCCCTCCTCATCAAAGTCAATGTCAATGTCAGGCATGGAGATGCGGTCAGGATTCAGGAAACGCTCAAACAGCAAATTGTACCTGATGGGGTCAATATCGGTTATGAAATTGCAGTAAGCTACAACCGAACCTGCAGCCGATCCCCGGCCCGGGCCGACCGACACACCCATTTCCCTTGCAGCCCTGAGAAAATCCTGTACAATCAGGAAATAGCCCGGGAACCCCATATTTTTTATTACGGAAAGCTCAAAATTAATCCTATCCCTGATTTCATCGGTTATTACCTTGTATCGTTTTTTGGCTCCCTCCAGTGTAAGGTGCTCGAGGTATTCATCCTCATTGCCGAATCCCTCAGGAATGGGGAAGTCTGGCATTATAGGAAGATTATTCAAGTCATATGTCTCAACCTTATCTGCTATCTCCATGGTATTTTCCAGCGCCACGGTGATATCTGAAAAGAGCTCATACATTTCATCGGTTGATTTGAGGTACTCCTGCCGGGTGTACCTTAAACGGTCCGGATCGTCAATATCCTTGCCGGTATTGAGACAGATGAGCCTGTCGTGCGCACCTGCATCCAGATCATTGATGAAATGCACATCGTTCGATGCGATAAGTTTGATGTTATGCTTTTCAGCCAGTTTTACCAGCTGGGTATTCACCCTTTTCTGATTGTCCAGAACCTCACTGTCGATCCGGGGATCCCCGGAAGGGTGTCTCTGCAACTCCAGGTAATAGTCCCCGCCAAAATATTTCCTGAACTCAAGGATAACCTTTTCAGCATCTGCCTCACTTTTGTTCATTAGTACCTGGGGCACCTCGCCACCCAGGCAGGCGCTGCAAACAATGATACCTTCCCTGTGCTCCCACAGAAGCTCCTTGTCGATACGGGGCTTGTAATAGAATCCTTCAGTATATGATCTGGATACCAGTTTTACCAGGTTCCTGTATCCTGTATGGTTTTTTGCCAGTAAAATCAAGTGATGTCCACTCCGGTCATCCTTACCGGTTTTCTCAAACCGGCTGTTTTCTGCCACATAAGCCTCACAGCCGATTATCGGTTTTATCTTCTGTGCTCTGGCCTCATTGTAAAATTCTTTCACCCCGAACATGTTCCCGTGATCAGTTATGGCAAGCGCTGTCATACCATTCTTTTTGGCTTTTGCGATAAGCTCCTTTATATTGGAGGCACCGTCCAGAATGGAGTACTGGGTGTGAACATGGAGATGTGTGAAATTTCTGTTATTATCCATTTATCTGTTTTTCCGGCAAAAAGTAAATTTGCTATGTCGCACATAATCAAGACATAAGCATATGTTAGCAGAGAGTATTCCCGAATAGTAAATTTACTAAATTGCCGGTCAGATTTTTCAATTGTTGAAAACTATTAAAAACACCACTGTATACTTGTTCATCTTTATGGACTCCGTATAAAATTTCATTAAAATAAAGGGCGAAAACAATTAAAAATTATATCTTTGCACCCACGATTTTAAAAAGTAGGTTTTATTATTAATTAAAAAGAGCATGCCTGTAAAGATCAGATTAGCAAGACACGGTAAGAAAAACAAACCGCACTATCACATAGTGATAGCTGATAGCAGGGCGCCACGAGATGGTAGATTTATTGAAAGGGTCGGAATATACAACCCAAACACTAATCCTGCTACTATTGAACTGGATTTTGATAGAGCATTAGATTGGCTTCTCAAGGGCGCTCAACCTACAGATACTTGTAGAGCTATCC
>SLOS01000304.1 GCA_007132365.1 Bacteroidales bacterium
AACCGAATCGACCACAAAGAATTCAGTGCGGGGAGCTTTTTCCTGCCCATTTTGTATCCTTCCGCCCTGGTCTTTTTGTATGTCATCTGTTTTCACCATCCTGTATTCCGGCTCTTGCTGTGCCCTGGCCAGCTCCTCAAACCGGCTGTAGTATTGCCTTGCTATTCTCTTTCCTCTTTCGATAATTTCATGGGGATTGTCGAAGCTTGTGGCGGTAAAGCCTTTCAGGTCAGGTTCAATATATATGTCGGTCAGATCCCGGTTGACCTTGAATCGCTGAGCGTCCTGAAAGAATCCCATCTGGTATATGATGTCAACAGGTGTGACAAGTTCAGCTGCCGGTCTCAGTCCCTGAGAAACATTCATTCCGATAACAAGATCGGCCCCCATCTCTTTTGCCACGTCAACCGGGAAGTTGTTGGCAACACCTCCGTCCACAAGTTTTCTGCCGTTTCGTTCAACCGTAGTGAAAACTGCCGGAATGGCCATGCTTGCCCTTATTGCATTCACCAGGTCGCCGTCTTTCATGACGACCGCTTCGCCGGTCTCGATATCGGTGGCAACGCAGGCGAAGGGTATACCAAGGTCAGAGAAATCTTTTATGTGTCTTACATGGAAAAAAAGCTCCTGCAGGATGTTCCACATCTGCTGGCCTTCAATGACACCTGTTCTTATCTGGAACCTGCCCTCCTCGAAAGGCAGTTCAATGATGTTCCTTTCAAAGTTCTCCCGGTGCCGCAGGTGAACATTTTCAAGTTCGGCAAACCTCCCGAAAACACGATTCCAGTCCATCGATAACGTGAACTCCTCAATCTCGGCTGCAGTGTATCCGGATGCATACATGGCCGCAGCTATGCTTCCCATGCTGGTGCCCGTTATATAATCAATTTTCAGTCCTGCGCTGTCAATTATATGAAGCAGCCCCACATGAGCAATTCCCCTTGCACCGCCGCCGCTAAGCGTCAGTCCGATAGAACCCGGCCCACCGGCTGCCGGTGAGGACCCGGGCAGGCTGAGCACGGGTAAAACCAGCATTGCCAGTGACATTATTAAAATGCAGGCCCTGACTGATGACCTGGTAACCAGCTTTGTTAAGCGGTAAGTTAAATGTGACCGATTCATGTTACTTTCAGTGATATAGAGGATATTTGGCAGTGTGGCCTGAGATCCACACACAATTTTAAAGATAACTAAAAAATGAGATATTAAATTGCACCTTGGAGTTTTTCCTGGGGACAAGCACAAGGTGTTCATCAAGGATATTGATGAAAAGTTCATCCTTGAATATATCAAAGAAGCGATCATCAACGAAAAAGAGGAAAGGGTTTGGAAATCGGAAAAGTCAACCACTTTTGAGATACCCTAAATACTGCATTCGACCCTGGAGAAGGACGAGGTGCTCAAGGAAGCTTCTAATAAGCTGATTTTCTCCAAGCAGAAGGAACACGCTGAGCATATCAGTTCGGCAAAACGGGAGGAGACAAAAATGTCGGGGCTTGAAAAGATAACTCCCATGATCCTTAAGGGGGATGGACTGCAGGACAAATATAAATAGGACGCGATTTTGTGCTTGTTGCCGGTGATGACAGTTAGCGCAGAAGGGCAATATGGTCACGGCATGTAACAGGAGGCCTTTGAATATGGCAGGAAATTCCATTCCCCGAAAGGGTATGATTTATGATCCTGGTGTTCAGGGCGCATTTTCCCCTGTGCTTTCCAGGTAGGGCAGGGGAGAAACAAATTCATACTCTTTTGAAACATCGAAAAACAGGTTGAGCAGGTTCAGGTGCTCTGCGCCAACTATAAGAAGTATCCTGTCGTCCGGGCTATGGGGAATGCGTTGAACATTTCTGAATATCCTCAGGTTCCGGTTATACCACCTGCCTGTTTCAAAGTCCACCCCCAGAAAATCTCCCGGTTCCTCCTCGTATTTGAAAGGATTCAGCAGGTATATTGACAACCGTTCAGTAATATAATCAGGGCTGTTCTTCCGGATGAGCTCATCAATTATGCTTGAAATTTTTCCGGAGAAGGCTGGAACCTGGTAAATAGAATCCGGTGAGTTCCGGTAGTAGTCGACAAGTCCTGTCAGCCTGACACTGTCCTGGAACAATTCGTTTATGTTATCATAATGCCTGCCCATGTCATCTATACAATATACACCGGGAAGGTTCAGATTTGCGGCAATCCTGAATCCCAGCTGGTAGATCTCATTCTTTCGGGGTTTCAGTCTGCCTGACTTATATAATAAGTACAGGGAATCTATATGCTGTTGTCTTTCCGGCCGGTTTTCAACACATACGATAGTGGGATTAAATTTTTCAATGGCAGTGGCAATTGAGATTATCTCCGACTGGTATGGCTCATCAAGGACTGATATCTGATCCTCTTCTGCAACAATAATTGCGTCAAGGTTGGGGTAGGCAAAATGAAACACACCAAGAGTCATTACCTGTGTCTGTGGTGGTTGTGTCCATTCCTGTGCCGGAGAGGCGACACAGGCAATGATCGTGCTAATGAACAGCAGCAGTATTCTCATAAGTCAGGATTTAATACAAAACGGACCACAAACAAATATTTGCACACTGTGAGGATCACAGCATAATTAAAACAAATTAAGTCATAATAATCAGACTGACAAACCTTTTGGCGGGAGAATGTACCTTTTTCATGGTAAACGTAAATCTTTCCGGTCGATCATTTATCTATTTTCTATTAAACCGGAACCACCATAAGATTGGCAATAAATAATAAATTTCAAGGACATCGCATTAGTTTTTGCAATTTATGATAAAGATATGGAAAATGTAGTAATACAATTTTTCAGGCGTCCAAGGTTAACCTATGACCGCGGATCAGGGGTATTTGAAAAAAGTATTGGAATTATACCTAGCTTTGCAATATATTGCAAATGGATAAGTTAAACAAGAAGCAGGCAATAGATAGAAAGGGTCAGATACTTAAAAAGGATCTGTTGGTATTTGATAAAATAAGACCTCACAATATTCTGAATTTACCAGGAAAAGAAAGGATCGAGCCAGGATCAAGGATTGCTGGATAAAAACGGTTATAAAAAAACCTGAAAGAGTTGAAATACAGTCAGGTGGTAGAATCAGGAAATGGGCAATAATACCGGAAACAGGAAAATATCTAAGGGTTATCCTGCTCGAAGACGGTGAAACGGTACATAATGCATTCGTTGACATGTCATATAAGGAGGAGAAAAAATGACAGTAAAATACTTTACTGATACAGATACAGCCTTAATCCAATTTTCAGACAGGGAGATCCAGGAGACGAAAGAGATAAGTGAGAACATCTATATAGATGTTGATGAGAAGGGAAATATAGTAAGCATGACAATTGAAAATGCTAAAGCCAACGCAGGGTTATCTGAGATCTCTTATCAAGAAATACCCAGGCAAACCACTTAGGAGAAACTAACTTCCGTTACAGTGCCCCAGGTACACTGGTTTAAAATTATTCACCGCTCGTTTTGCGCCTGATCTTGTCAAGCAGGTCCCTGTGTTTCCGGTACTGTTCAGTGCCATTGTCAGCCTTCGGAACCGGAAGGCGGACAACTACAGGTAACTGCTATTGATCAACCGGGTTTTCAAGGTCAAACCGGGCCTTGAAAAGGAGCTCTCCATGGTATAAGAGCATGTAGCTGTATGACCGTGGATCCTCAGAAAGCTCGACCCTCCATACGGCATCGCATGAGGTGGGGATTAACTCGCAGGTATAATCGTCGCCGGGAAAATCCTGTCTGAGGGCAGTACCTTTTCCGTCGCCATATCCGCTATACATGGTTATCTCTTCGGGTGTACCGTCATCATAACGGTGGTCATGACGGAAACGCAACCTGCCGTCCTCAATCAGGAACAAAATGCACAAAACCGGTTACCATAATTGAATCCAGTCAATTGTGTGGCTGAAAAATATTGACGGAATGCTGTTTCCGGGTTACTCGTTTAAAATATTTAATATAAATTTAGCCATGGTGCCGTGGATATCACAGTGAAAGGTGATTCAGCAATTCAGGCAATCTTATGTGTAACGTAAAAAATATAAATAATGAGAATATCACTTGTAAGTATACCAGTACAGGACCCCGTTAAGGCCCATGAAATATATACTTCAATCCTTGGGTTCAAATCCGTTGAGTTTAACCCTGATGCGCAACTGGCTGTTGTAGTATCTCCTGAAGAACCAAATGGTACGGCTCTCCTTCTTGAGCCCTGTAGAGGGACATTTGCCGAACAATACCAGAAGTCCGCTATGGATGCCAAATTACCAGTAATAGTTTTTGGCGTGACTGATGTTGCGAAAGAACTCAACCGGTTGAAGGAGGCAGGCGTTATTGTCCGGCCTGACCTGGATAATCCGGAATGGGGGCTTGAGAACATGTTCGAAGATGGCTGTGGCAACTTAATAATGCTTCAGGAACTTTTAGCCTGACCCGGGTTACGCCGGTTGCAAGCAAAGAGAAATCATGATGAATAGCCTGACCCGGGTTACGCCGGTTGTAAGCAAAGAGAAATCATGATGAATAGCCTGACCCGGGTTACGCCGGTTGCAAGCAAAGAGAAATCATGATGAAATACTGCAAACCGGCAGAAGAATTGTATTTTATATTGACTAAAGGTCAATACATCATGGCAGGACTCTTGCGGCAAGAGAAATCAAACATGAATAAATGAAGGAAAAAACAAAAAGACGTTTCAGCCGGATCGCCAGGTTGTATGATATCTTCGAATGGCCTTTCAGAAAGAAGTTTTCGAGGCTGCGAAAAAGGCTTGTGAAGAATGCAGAAGGAAGAACCCTCGAGGTGGGAATAGGCACAGGCAACAACATCCCTTTTTATCCCGGTACTGTCGAGCTCACAGGCATAGACCTCAGTGATAAAATGATCAGTATAGCACAGAAAAAATCAAAAGGAGGGACTAAAGTG
>SLOS01000036.1 GCA_007132365.1 Bacteroidales bacterium
AGGCCTGTTCGTGAGCCTTACCTTGGTGTTGCAGTTGACGGAACAATACTTGTTCTGCGCAACAGGGCAAACCCTCCGCATACAGGATCCGGCCACTTGCGGAGGAGTGAGGATGGTGGCAAGAGCTGGAGTGAGATCATTGAAGTACCTTTTGGATTTCTGGACACAAATTTTATTCCTGATGAGACAACTGGTGATATCCTTGTTGTCCGGATGTGGGACCAGGCGGACAGACTATGGCGAAGCAGTGACCACGGCAGGACATGGGTTGAGGAGAGTATTACCCTGAAGCCTAACGGGGTAATGCAATGGCTGGAAAATTCAGGGCTCAAAAGGTGGGGGACCTGGGATGAGAGAGGTACACGCGGAATATTTATAATGCATGCCAATGCCGGCGAAAGCGGTATAACATTAAGGCACGGGAAACACCGGGGACGACTGATAGTAAGCGCTACTTTCCGTCCGCACGCCCCGGAGCACCCTTCCGACAGGAAACCGGAGGACCTGATCTACAGTTGTGCCATTTACAGTGATGATGGCGGGGAAACATGGCAGGTCAGCGGTTTGTTCCCGGAAGGTACAACCGAGGAGGCGGCCCTGGTGGAACTGCATGATGGCACCATTTATTACAATTCCCGCAGTTGCCAGGGCTTCTATGATCCGTCCCTTGCCCGGGAACTCAGTCCGGAAGAATCCTTGCGGCGTGAAGCATGGAGCTATGACGGCGGAGTAACCTGGGAGAATCTGAGGGTCAACACTGTTTTGCCTGATGGTGGAGGTTACGGACGGGGATATGGAATGAAAGGCGGACTAGTCCGGTTACCTGTGCAGGACCGTGATATTTTGATATACAGCAATTCCGACACTGCAGGCGGGGAAAGGGAAAAGATGACAGTCTGGGCAAGCTTCGATGGCGGTAATACCTGGCCCGTCAAGAGACTTGTTTATGAGGGCCCTGCTGCTTATTCATCACTTGGTGCAGGAAGACCCGGAACCGCTGGTGAAGGGCAAATATACCTGCTTTTTGAGGGTGGCCCGGAACATCCTTATTCTGCAATGCAGGTTGCCCGATTTAATCTGTCATGGATCACGGAAGGAGAACTGACCGGGGATGGTGAATTACCGCTTCAGGCTATTGAGTAGCTAAAGTATCCTTACTTGATTTTCAGTCAAAATATTGTCTCCTGAAAATTAAATTGGTATTTTTAACAAACTGTTTAAGGGCAAACCGGAACAAAAAATAATTTTTAACTTCTCTGTCAGTCATTAATCTTTTAATCTGAATTTATTATGGTAAAGCACACGTACCCTTCAATACGGAATCTATTTTCTCTTTTTTTGATTATTACACTTTTATATTCATGCAAGACTGCTGAGGATGAAGTAAACTGGTTGCGGGGAAACCTGCATACTCATACATTCTGGAGCGACGGTGATGATTTCCCCGAATCCGTTGCCAAATGGTACAAAGATAATGGATATGATTTCCTTGTTTTTACCGATCACAATATCCTCCTGGAAACACCAACCACGGGACCCGTAAGGGGAAGCCATGAACTAATTGAAGGAGAACTCTGGCAGAGGCTGAGCAAGGATCACCCGGCTCTGGAGAAGTATGTTGCCGCATTTGGCGAAAACCGGGTCGACACGCGGCCTCATGATGAAGATGACCAGATCCTGGTAAGGCTGAAACCTCTGGATGAGTTCAGGGATATGTTTGAGGAACCGGGCGAGTTTATGCTTATAATGGGCAATGAGATTACCGATCAGCAGGCTGTTCACCTTGTGGCAATTCACCAGGATGAAGTGATCCCGACAGTAGGCGGTAGCGAAGATGAACGGGCAGAGATGATAAGGGAAATTGTCCGCCGGGTTGATGAATACCGGGAAAGAACAGGCCGGAATACCTATCCTGCTCTTGCCCATCCGAATTTCAGGTGGGCAATTACGGCCGAAATGATGCTGGAGGCCGAAGATCTCCGTTATTTTGAAGTGTATAACGGTCACCCCAGCGTCAACAACCAGGGTGATGAATTCAGGGCTTGCACTGAGCGGATTTGGGATATAGTACTATCATTCCGCTTGCATAATGATAGCGGGAATATACTTTACGGTATTGCCACTGACGATACCCACCGGTATCACTCAGCCGGAGCAACACCCGGCAGGGGATGGGTTATGGTGCGCAGCAATGAGCTTCAGGTTGAATCAATTCTTGATGCCATTGACAAGGGGGAATTCTATGCATCAACAGGTGTGACCCTCAGCGATATAAGATTTGACGGAAAGCAGCTGAAGATTGAGATAGAACCCCGGGAAGGGGTTACCTACACAACAGAATATATTGGCACACTGGCAGGTTTTCCGGAGTGGAGCAACCCTACCCTTGACGGGGAAGGAAACGTAATACCAAACACAACCCGTACCTATAGTGATCAGATCGGGAAGGTGTTAGCAACCAGCAATAATCTAAGTTCAAGCTATACCCTGACAGGAGATGAGTTGTATGTCCGGGCCAGAATAATCTCTTCGGCAGACCAGATCGATCAGATAACCGGAATGGTGATCGGTAAACAGGTTGCATGGGTGCAGCCTGTCATACCTGGTACCACCATGATGGCCGGGAGGTGATTCCACCCGAAACACCCTTTCAGGAATCGAACCTCTCCATAATTTCACGCCAATTAGTGAACAGCAATCCTTCATCTTTGAAAAATTGCTTTACAACCGGATCGGCAAACAGTTCTACTTCCCATGCACGCTGTTGCCATGAGCCGGTAATTGTTTTACCGTATTCGCTTTCCACTTGAGGGTGGAAAATTATCTCAGTCAGTCCGGGTTTAAGTGACCGAATCTGCTCGAAAAAATTCTCACGCAGTTCCTCATATGTGTTACCTTTGGGAACTGATGAAAAATAATCAAGCTTTGGCATCGAGTAATTTTCTATTAATTCAATCAGCCTTTCACTTACCGGGTAGCCTGACTTTTTAAAACCATCCACAACCTCTGGATCTGAAAAGTCAATCACCATGGCCGGGATACGGTATTCCTCGGCAAGTCTCAGGTATATTTCGGTAAAATCATTTGAGGCATACAAAGTTCCCATATGAGTATCCATATGGTCAGGGCGGTAACCCATTGCCAGTGTCTTTTCAATTTGTGCTCTCAGCTCTTTCTCAACCTCTTCGGGTGTTGCATTCATCACAACCTCCTGAACACTCCGCCACATATTGCCATCCGGATTGACCAGTCCCGGTACCTCATCGGGATCGGCAACCGGTCCCCAATTATGAGTACTCCATTCGTTTGTAAGGGTCAGATGTATCCCTATATCGGCCTCCGGATTGTCAATTGCCCATTTTATTGCATCCTCATAAGCCGGACATGGTGCCATGGCAGCGGCACTTTGAATAAGGTTGTTCTCCATCAGGAAAATAGTTCCCTCGTTTGCCTCATCGCACATCCCCATGTCATCGGCATGGAAAATAATCACCCTTTTATCTGATGGAAAACCAAGTTTTTCAGCCCAGGTCTGATGTTCTTGAACAGCTCCGGATTCACTTGATTCACGAGGGCCGCAACCCGAAAATAAAAATATAACAATTAATCCTGCTAAAAGTTTTGTTGTATGCTTTCCTAACATTTCAGTAATTTTAAATTATAAACTATTTATTTTAATAATTTGGTGTCAAATATAATCATTTTCTTTATCAACATTTAATCATAAAAGAGAATTGGCCATCTCCCCAACTGTATCGAAAATCAACAGGGATAAAAATAAAATCAGAACTGTTAAAACGAAAATATTTACTTTAAATTTTATATATTGTGCGTTTATTGCTACTTATCTAATGATTGTATCAATTTTAAATCCCAACTGTTGATTGCCTGGTTTGGGCAGCATATAAAAACATTAGCAGGTTTTTCAAATATCAGGAAAGATATATCTTGATCCAGTGTATCAAACTATTTTAAGGATATCATTTATTCTAGCAGTCCTGGCTATTAATCTGCGAGGCAGTATAGTTTCCGGGATATCTCCGGGGCTTCCGACTGAAACGGAAAAAGTTAGATCTTATAGCGGAATTATTGAAGATTCTGATAATCTGATCAATGAAGCTTTTTCCGTTGAATCATTTGGCCAGATGCTGAAGGAAAGTGGTTTTGGCGGGGGACTGGCAGTGCATGTGGGTTGTGGTGATGGAAAAGTTACGGCTGCACTGGCTGATGACGGTAAATTCATTATCCAGGGCCTTGACACTGACCTCATGGGCATTAACCGGGCAAGGGAATTTGCCAGGTCGCTTGAACTTGACGGAAGGCTGACTTTCAGGCAATGGGATGGTAATCTGCTGCCCTACACCGACAACCTGGTAAATATTCTTTTCTGGGAAATGCAGGGTGCTGAACCTGATATGGACGAAATAATGCGGGTGCTTGCACCAAATGGCATTGCCTGGGTTAAGCAGTCCGGAGGCTGGAACAGGGTTTCCAAATCATGGCCCGGCGATATAGATGAATGGCCGCACTTCCGTTATGATGCAGGAAGCACGGGAGCATCAGGTGATCAGAGGGTTGGTCCGCCAAAACATATTCAGTGGGAGGCAGGGCCGCGCTACATGAGAAGCCATGAGATCGAAACCGGGCTGTCAAGTATAGTGTCTGCAAGTGGACGCTTATACTATATACTTGACGAGGGGCCCATCGGGATCACTGATGCACGGTTTCCGGCAAAATGGTCGCTGGTATGCCGGGACGCATTTAACGGCATACTTCTCTGGAAACGGCCGATGCCTGGGTGGGGCTGGCAGGCATGGAACAGGGAAAGGGTAAATGACCCGAATACATGGCTGGGTCTGAGGACCAGGCCGGCGGATGTGGACAGGGTAATGGTTGCCGACGGAAATTACCTTTATACAACTCTTAGCTTCGGCGCAC
>SLOS01000419.1 GCA_007132365.1 Bacteroidales bacterium
GCAATAGAGTTCAGGCCCCACGAAAAACATGAGATAAACATACAGGAATGCACAAGGTGCGACATATGCAAAGAAGCCTGCCCCACAGGTGCAGTTAAAATAAGGTAAGAAGCAGTTAAGGCAAAGTAAGAAGCAGTTAAGGTAACGTAAGAAATGGTAAGGCTCAGGATAAATAACAGGGAGGTAAAGGCAAAAAAGGGAATGACTGTCCGCGAAGCGGCTGCACTCGGGGGTATTGAGATACCGGCCATGTGCCATAACAGTGATGCGGGACATTTTGCCTCATGTATGGTATGCGTTGTAAGGGAAAATGACTCAACTTCACTCATCCCCTCCTGCTCAGCATTGGCTTCCGAAGGCATGGTAATAACAACCGATGGCGAGGATATAACGGAGGCAAGAAAAACGGCCATTGAGCTACTGCTGTCTGAGCATGTCGGCGATTGCGAGGCACCGTGCCGCATTGCCTGCCCGGCTAACATGGACATCCCGCTTATGAACCGGTTCCTGGCAGAAGGAGATCCTGACAAGGCACTTGAAGTTGTTATGATGGATATTGCACTGCCATCGGTCCTGGGCAGGATCTGCCCGGCCCCCTGCGAAGGGGCATGCCACCGCAAGGGTGTTGACGAGCCGGTCTCAATATGCGTTCTCAAACGTTTCGCGGGCGATCAGGGCAGCATAGAAGTGAAACAGGAACCGCCAAAAGAGAGCAGGGTTGCAGTTATTGGGGCGGGCATCGCGGGACTGTCGGCCGTTTGGTATTTGCAGGTTAAGGGTTTTGCCTGTACGCTTTACGACAGCAATCCCCAACCTGGTGGTGCCCTCAGATATGAGATTGATGAAAAGATCCTGGGCAGGGAGGTGCTGGACCGTGAGACCGGTTTCATACTCGATTCGGGTGTGAAGTACCATCCCGGTACATGGGTTGACAAGGCCCGTTTTGATAAGATATTGAAGGAATACGATGCCGTGGTTGTTGCCACCGGCAATTTTACTGAGGATATTGGTCAATGGGGACTGGAAAACAACGGGAAGCAGGTAAAAGTCGACAAAAAAAGCTACCGGACCAGCATACCCAATGTTTTTGCCGTTGGCAACGTTAACAGGAGCACCCGGCTTGCAATCCGTTCAGCAGCCCAGGGCAAGGAGGTGGCATCCAGCATTGAACAGTTCCTGTCCGGTTCCGAACCTGAAGGGGAACAAAAACTCTTCAATTCGCGTATCGGCCGGCTTCGTGAAGATGAGTTTCCGGTCTATATGAAAGGTGTCTCCCCTGAAGAGAGGATTGAACCCCCTGTAAAAGCCGGCGGGAGTTTTGACGCACAGGAGGCGGCCCGTGAGGCTTTACGCTGCATGCACTGCGAATGCCTGAAGCCGTCCGTATGCATTCTGAGAAATATGGCACAGAGGTACGGGGCCTCACAAAGAAGGTTCAGCCTCGAAGAGAGAAAACCGGTCAAAAAGACAACAGACCATGACACTGTTGTGTTTGAGCCGGGTAAATGTATCAGGTGCGGCATATGTGTCAGGCTTGCCGCCAGGTATAACGAGAGGCCCGGCCTGACCTATATGGGGAGAGGATACGATGTTGAGATTGCAGTGCCTTTTGATGAAAACATCAAAGTTGCCATTAAAAAAACCGGCTCTATACTGGCAGGAGCTTGTCCCACCGGGGCAATCGCGCTCAGGGAGGGCGAAAACGGGATTAGCCGGGCTAATGATGATCATATGAGCTAACTCAGCGAAAAAGAGATTAAGGCCCCGGACAAAATATTAAAACCAGGTATTATGAATAACAATTTGAAAAAGGTCAACCAACGATATTACCCGGTATTGATCGCCCTTATTATTATAGCGATAGTCCCGGCCATGACACCACTGCAGGCCGGGCCGGACGGAATCGACTGGAAAAATTACAGGGGCAATGCAAGGCTTACGGGAACAACAGAGAAACCGATCCCTTCAAATCCCGCAGCAAAGTGGACCTTCAATGCCGGTTTCGACCTCAAGTCCTCTCCGGTCATTTACAACTCCAGAATTGTAATAGGCTCGGGTAACGGTATTGTCTACTGCCTCAGTATGGATGGCAAACTAATCTGGCAATACGAAACCGGCAACACCATCGAGGCACCAGCCCTCATCCATAACAACAGGGTATATATCGGCAATCTTCAGGGAACCATCTTCTGCCTTGATCTGGATAACGGAAGGCTTATCTGGCAATACGAATGTGATAACCAGGTATCTGCCGCACCCAACATATGGTCAGACGGCAACAGGTATATCATCCTTGTGGGCAGCTATGACTATTACCTGCACGCCATCGATGCCCATACCGGCGAAGGCCTGTGGAAATACGAACTCTACAACTACCTCCACTCAGCCGTGGCAATTGAAAATGACCTGGCAATATTCGGCGGTTGCGACGGCTACCTGCACAGGGTTGACCTGCGAAGGGGTGACGGACTTCCCGAAATTGAGATCGCCAGCTACGTGGCCGGCTCACCGGCACTGGATGAAGGGATTGCTTATATAGGCGACTATGACGGTACCTTTACCGCCGTCAACTACCTCAGGGGGGATATTCTCTGGCAATGGACCGATGAGGAGAGACAGCTTCCATTCGTCGCATCCCCTGCAATAGATGGTAACAGGATTATCATCGGAAACAGGGACAGGTTCGTCTACAGCCTTGATAAAAAGACGGGAGAGGTTCAGTGGAGGACAAACACGGGCAGCAGGGTCGAATCGTCGGCGGTTACCGACGGCAGGCAGGTGCTTGTCGCCAACATGAGGGGCGACATAATGCTGCTTGATATCAATACCGGCAGGAGGTTGTGGATGTTCGAGACAGGAAGCCCGGTATCAGGCAGTCCCGCAATATCGGGCAACCGGATCGTTTTGGGTACCAGCGATGGAACGGTTTGGTGTTTTGGCAACTGAACCCGGGTATAAAAGTACAGCAATGATCCGGGCGATCAACAAAAAAATAATAATCTGAAACTGAAGCGGCAAAGCGGAACAGACGAAACAGAAAAGAAAAACAAGGAGTTATGAAGATAGTCCATGTCATACCCGGTTCGGGAGGAAGTTTTTACTGCGGCAACTGCCTGCGCGACAGTAAATATTACAGCTCAATAAAAGCACTGGGGCATGATGTGCTGAAGGTCCCAATGTACCTGCCCCTGTTCAGCCATGAAAAGGATAATGACCACGTGCCGGTTTTTTACGGGGCAGTGAGCCTCTACCTTAGGCAAACCTACCCTTTTTTTAAGAAAGCGCCTAAGTGGTTTGACAATATGCTGAACACCAGGCCTGTGCTTAAACAGGCAGCTAAAATGGCAGGATCGACCAGGGCGCGGGGACTTGAGGAGATGACCATATCAATGCTTCTGGGTGAAAAAGGAAAGCAGGCTGAAGAGCTTGAAAAAATGACCCGGTGGCTCGAAGAACATTTCAGGCCTGACGTGATTCACCTTTCAAATGCGTTGTTACTCGGACTGGCAGGCAGGCTTAAAACCCGTCTCGGCGCGCCGGTGGTATGCTCCCTCCAGGATGAGGATGTATGGGTTGATGTAATGTCGGAGGCCAGCCGCGAAGCAATATGGAAACTGATGAGTGAAAAAGCCGAAGATGTTGCTGCATTTGTATCGGTCAGCCATTACTTCACAAAGCTTATGAAAGAGAAGGTGAAGCTTGAAGATAACAAGGTACATACACTTCATCTTGGAGTCGATCCCGCCGACTATACCTATATAAATTCGGCAGAAAAAGAGCGGGCCATAGGATTCCTTTCACGAATGAATGAGTGTAACGGACTTGATATCCTGGCAGATGCCTTTATCCTGCTTAAAAAAGAGATGAAGAACCATGATGTGAGGCTGTATGTGAGTGGCGGGCACACCGGTGATGATCATCAGTTCATAAAAAAGCAGAAAAAGAAGATCAATCAAGCCGGCGTTGGCTCCGATGTGATTTTCCTTGAAAACTTTGAGAATGAACACAGACATATCTTCTTCGAAAGGGTATCGCTACTCTCTGTACCAGTTCGCAACGGCGAAGCTTTCGGTATTTACCTTACCGAGGCCATGGCAAGCGGCATTCCGGTTGTGCAGCCCCACCTGGGAGCATTTCCAGAAATTATTGAAACCACCGGCGGGGGACTGACATGCGGTGAAAACACCCCTCAGAATCTGGCCGGGGCACTGGATAAAGTTCTGGGCAATAAAAAGCTGCTGGAAGAGATGAGTCTGAAGGCACGAAAAGGAATCGAAGAAAAATTCAATATCAACATCCAGGCAGAAAAGCTGATGGATATCTACCAGGGGTTGCTTTGACAGATCCGGCAGGAGAATAATCTACAGAGTAAATATCTGTAAGGGAACCCGCATAAAGAGCCCCGCTAAGCTCCGGATTCAACTGGTGGTTCAAATTCCGGATACGCGATAAGGAAGCGGAATTGTCACCGGTTTCCCTTGCCGGTCAGTAAGCTCACCACCACAATAAGTATGATTGCCCCTGCAGAAGCAGGGATCAGCTCATAGACGCCGGTCTGCTCCTTGAACAGCAGGTACCAGCCGATACAGATAACTGCTCCACCGATCATGCCGGCGGCAATTCCCTGCCTGGTAGCACCTTTCCAGAAAAGCGACATGATAAGTGCAGGTCCGAATGCAGCACCCAGTCCCCCCCACGCAAAAAGCACCAGCCAGAAAACAAGGTCCTCTGCCATCCAGGCAAGCACAAGTGCAAGGATACCGGAGAGGATGACAACGGCCCTGCTCATATTCATCTTCTGCCTCTCATCTATTTTCCTTTTCCGGGCAATCACCTTCTCGTACAGGTCCCTTGCAAAGGTCGATGCCACAACCAGAAGCTGGGAATCGGCTGTTGAGAGTATCGCGGCAAAAACTCCTCCCACCAGCAGTCCGTA
>SLOS01000207.1 GCA_007132365.1 Bacteroidales bacterium
CCATCAATGGGAAAAACAGCTTTTGTGCTTTCAATGACCAGGAACATTGCAGTGGAGCATAAGCGGCCTGTAGCTGTCTTTTCACTTGAGATGTCATCTATACAGCTTGTTAACCGGATGATAGTAAGTGAAACTAAACTCCCCTCCGATCGCATCAGAAACGGCAAACTGCATGATTATGAATGGGAACAACTGGAAATAAAAATTAAAAATCTTGTTGATGCCCCTATTTTCATTGATGATACGCCAGCAATATCCATATATGAGTTAAGGGCAAAATGCAGAAGGCTGAAGAGGCAGCACAATATTGAGCTTATAATCATTGACTATTTGCAGTTGATGACAGGAACAACTGATACCAGGGGTAACCGGGAACAGGAAGTATCAACAATATCCCGTTCACTTAAGGCAATATCCAAGGAACTTAATGTACCGGTAATTGCACTTTCCCAGTTAAACAGGGCAGTAGAAACCAGGGGTGGGACGAAAAGGCCGCAACTTTCAGATTTACGTGAATCCGGTGCAATTGAACAGGATGCTGATATGGTATTGTTTATTCACAGACCTGAATACTACGGGTTTTATGAGGATGAAGATGGAAACTCAAACATTGGGGTCGCCGAGATCATTATTTCCAAGCACAGGAATGGCCCCGTTGGTGAGGTAAAACTGAAATTTCATTCAGAATCGGCCAATTTCACTGAACTTGAAGACGACCTGAAGCCCATATCCGAAGATGACCTCTCAATAACCCTCGGGTCAAAGATGAATGAAAATAATGAGTTTTCCAGGGGTTTTACCGGAAAAGGCAATATTGATTTTGACAATGAACCACCGCCATTCTGACAGGCGGTGAAATCGGTAAATTTTCAATCACTGCAGGTTTCCTGACCGGTAGAGCGGATTAAAATCAAAACTACTGACATATCCGGAGCTCCGATTAACTCCCTTAGTTCCTTCAAGGAGTTGATTTCATAAACGTGGCATGTCTATATGCAAAATCCCCTTAGATCAGGTCTGAATCTGTGTAAATATGTTTGTATCTTTGCATGCCTTCATTTAATTAAACAAAAAGGTAAACTTCTACAATGATAAACTTCAAAGACTTCAATTTCCATCCATTAATAGATGAAAGCATTGACGCGATGGGTTTTTCCAGGCCGACACCGGTGCAGGTCAAAACTATTCCCTTAATCCTTCAAAACAAAGATCTAATAGCATGCGCACAGACAGGAACCGGAAAAACAGCGGCCTTTCTGCTACCGGTGCTTCAGAAAATTGTAGAAAATGATGACTTCGACGGTACAAGGTTACTGGTAATTGTACCTACCAGGGAACTGGCAATGCAGATCGATCAGCATGTTCAGGGATTTTCATATTATATCCCCGTAAGTTGCATAGCTGTTTACGGAGGTGGAGATGGAGAAACATGGGATCAGCAAAAATCAGCTATCGCAGCCGGAGTCAACATAATAATCGCCACACCTGGAAGGCTCATTTCCCTTATCGGGCTCGACTACCTTAAATCTGACTCACTTCAGACCCTTGTTCTGGATGAAGCCGACCGTATGCTTGATATGGGATTTTACGATGATATTATTAAAATTATAGGCGCCCTTCCAAAGAAACGGCAGACCCTGATGTTTTCCGCAACCATGCCCCCGAAAATCAGGCAGCTGGCAAAAAAAATACTTACTGACCCCGAGGAGGTGAATATATCAATTGCAAAACCGGCTGAAGGTGTCCTTCAGGCAGCATACCTTGTCCACGACGACCAGAAACAGGCCCTCATAATGGACCTGCTTCATGACAAGCCTGAACTGAAAAGCATACTGATCTTCTCCGCAACCAAAAAAAATGTAAAAATACTTCACAAGCAGCTTAAATCAGACGGCCTTTCATGTGGTGCAATACACTCCGACCTGGAACAACATGAACGCATTTCTGTTCTTAACGATTTCAAGAACAGAAAATTCCAGATTCTGGTTGCCACCGACATTGTATCACGTGGCATAGATATTGACAGCATAGATCTTGTTATTAATTACGATGTGCCATCAGATGCCGAAGATTATGTCCACAGGGTAGGCCGCACGGCAAGAGCTGAAATGACAGGGGTAGCCCTGACATTCATTAACTACAGGGAGGTAAGAAGTTTCCAGAATATAGAGAGTCTGATAGGAAGCGAGGTTCATAAAATACCGCTCCCTCCTCATATAGGTGAAGGCCCTGAATATAAATCTTCAGGGCCCCGTAAATCCGGAAAATATTTCATGAAAGGCAGGCAAAAGGGAAGAAAGAAATTTGGGAACAAAAGGGGCTGACCATTCAGCTTTTCACATCATAAAAGCATCTCTTCGGGGAGAAAATCCTGTCGTAAAAAAGTGCCTGTATCTATCAGTAATTGCGGGGGGAGAACAGTTCTGATTCATCGGGTTCAGGTATTTTCCCCCGCATCTGTTCAATCTTCCTGAACATTTCCTGCTGCTGATCAAAAAATTCTTCCTCATTTTCAGGAATTCCTTCAATATAATTTATGACTGAAACCTGGTCGCCTGATTCATTATAGAAAGTCCATTCCCCATGCATCCGGTTCCTGTTATAATAACCTTGCATTTCGATACTGCCGGAGGATGAATAAAAAACAAAGCTGCCGTGCCGCTGGCCATTTTCAAATTCTGCTTCGATCCTTAAATTCCCGTTTTCATAGTATTGTCTCCACGGGCCGTTCCTTAAATCATTTTCATACCAGAAAGATTCAGCGACCCGGCCGTTCGGGTAATATACAGCTGAAAGCCCCTCCTTCCTCCCCATATCATAGGTCTCAGTACTGGCAAGATAATTGTCATAAAAAGAAAAATATTTCCATAAACTGTCCTTTTTTTCATCAACATAAATTCCGCGGGCAGCGAGATTGCCATCTTCGTAATAAAGCTGAGTGTCAGCCCTCCTGCCCTCATCACAGAAAACCATAACCGCCATTTTGCTCCCCCCGGGAAAGTACCTGATGAGCTCACCTGCAGGGCGGCCATTTTTGAATGTGCCATGATACTGAATATTACCGTTGGGATATTTCCGCTCCCAGTAACCCTGTCTCAGCCCCTGATCATCGGTATAATTTTTCCTGCCTGGTAATTCCTGCGAATTCAGTGATAAGAAAAAAGCAGAAAAAAAGAGATAACAGAATATCAATGGCATCAAAAAATTATTTTACTTCTTCAAAATCCACGTCAGTGACATCATCATCACCAGAGGACTCCGATTTGGATGATCCTTCATCCTGTCCGGAACTCTGACCGGATTCTGCACCAGCCTGAGCCTGACTTGCCTTGTACATCTCCTCCGACGCTGTCTGCCAGACTGTATTCAATTCAGCGGTTGCTTTGTCGATTGCTTCCAGATCCTGGCTTTTATGTGCCTCTTTAAGTTTACCAAGAGCCTCTTCAATGGGCGCTTTCTTATCTGCAGGCAGTTTGTCCCCAAATTCCTTCAATTGTTTCTCGGTCTGGAATATCAGGCTATCAGCTGCATTCATCTTATCGGCCTTTTCCCTAACCTTTTTATCCTCTTCCTCGTGAACCCTGGCCTCCTCCCGCATCCGCTTTATTTCTTCTTCACTGAGCCCTGATGAGGCCTCAATCCTTATACTTTGCTGTTTGTTTGTACCCTTGTCTTTAGCTGAAACATTAAGAATACCATTGGCGTCAATATCAAAAGTAACCTCAATCTGGGGTACACCTCTCGGGGCAGGAGGTATTCCATCCAGATGGAACCTGCCAATGGTCTTATTGCCTGACGCAACGGGACGTTCACCCTGCAGAACATGTATCTCCACAGAAGGCTGATTATCTGCTGCGGTGGTAAATGTCTCGGTTTTTTTGGTGGGTATGGTGGTATTTGCCTCAATAAGCCTTGTCATCACACCGCCCATTGTTTCAATCCCCAGAGACAATGGAGTAACATCCAACAGCAGAACATCCTTTACCTCCCCTGTAAGAACGCCTCCCTGAATTGCTGCACCAATTGCCACAACCTCATCGGGATTAACGCCCTTTGAAGGTGTCCTTCCAAAGAAATCCTCAACCACCTTCTGTATCGCAGGTATACGTGTGGACCCGCCCACAAGTATTACTTCATTGATATCTGAAGAAGTCAAACCACTGTCCTTGAGTGCTTTTTTACAGGGCTCTATTGTAGCCTGAATCAGTTTATCACTGAGCTTCTCAAAGTGAGCCCTCGTAAGTGTCTTCACAATATGTTTTGGTATACCGTCAATAGGCATGATATATGGAAGGTTGATCTCAGTGCTGCTTGAACTGGATAATTCAATCTTGGCTTTCTCTGCAGCCTCCTTAAGTCTTTGAAGGGCCATTGGATCTTTTTTGAGATCTACACCCTCATCCTTTTTAAATTCTTCTGCCAGCCAGTCTATTATAACCTGGTCAAAATCATCACCCCCGAGGTGAGTATCGCCGTTCGTGGATTTTACCTCAAATACCCCGTCACCAAGCTCGAGTATTGAAATATCAAACGTTCCTCCTCCAAGGTCATATACAGCAATTTTGAGATCCTGAGATTTTTTATCGAGACCATATGCCAGAGCTGCAGCGGTAGGCTCATTTATTATCCGCTTCACTTTAAGTCCGGCTATCTCTCCCGCCTCCTTTGTAGCCTGACGCTGTGAATCACTAAAGTAGGCCGGAACTGTAATAACGGCTTCGTTAACCTCCTGACCCAGATAATCCTCTGCAGTTTTCTTCATCTTTTGAAGAACCATCGCAGAAATCTCCTGGGGAGAATATTTTCGGTCACCTACCACAACCCTGGGTGTTATGTTATCACCCCTGTCAACCTTAAAAGATATCCGGTTAATCTCTTTTGATAACTTATCATAAGGCTCCCCCATAAATCTTTTGATTGATGAAATTGTCCTTTCGGGATTAGTTATGGCCTGCCTTTTTGCAGGATCCCCGACTTTTCTCTCACCATTATCAACAAATGCAACGATTGAAGGAGTTGTTCTTTTACCTTCGCTGTTAGGAATAACTACAGGCTCATTCCCTTCCATTACGGAAACACAACTATTGGTCGTGCCTAGATCTATACCAATTATTTTACTCATAATATATTTTAGTTTTTATAACATTTTTTTCGGAAAAAGAATAAATCAATGATTGTGCCATAACAATAGAATGGCATGATTATGCAATAATGACACAAAGATTTCCACATCGGAATAATTTAAAAGGTGACAAAAAGACATTATGACAGTATGTAATTTTAAATGAAAAAAATTTGACTTCGTCGATTTTCCATGCCGAACATTGCTCACTTTATAATTTTTATGTGATGAAAAATTCATCTACATTTGCTACATCAAACAATATCAGCAAAGAAATGTCTGTAAACAAAAGATCCAAAATAAAAAAAGTCACTACTCATGTTTTACAGGAGATGAAACTTCATGGTGAGAGAATAGCAATGATTACAGCCTATGACTATTCCATGGCCAGAATAATAGATTCGACCGCTATAGATGTAGTGCTTGTGGGTGATTCTGCCTCCAACGTAATGGCAGGCAATGAATCAACCCTGCCCATTACACTCGACCAGATGATCTATCATGCCAGATCTGTGGTTAAGGCCATAACCCGGGCGCTTATTGTTGTCGATATGCCGTTTGGCACATACCAGGGAAACTCAAAGGAGGCTCTCTGTTCGGCAATAAGGATCATGAAGGAAACTGGTGCACATGCAGTTAAAATGGAGGGAGGATCTGAAATACTCGAATCAGTAAGCCGGATTCTTTCAGCAGGAATACCCGTAATGGGGCATCTGGGACTTATGCCGCAATCGATTCACAAGTTCGGAACTTACATAGTAAGGGCGACAGAGGAGGAAGAAGCAAATAAATTATTAGAAGATGCTGATATCCTCGAAAAAGCCGGCTGTTTCTCAATAGTACTTGAAAAAATCCCTGCAAAACTGGCAGCCAGGGTTGCCTCAACTGTCAGGATACCCATAATAGGAATTGGTGCCGGAGCGGATGTTGACGGACAAGTGCTTGTGCTTCACGATATGCTGGGGATAATTCAGGACTTCTCCCCGAGGTTTCTAAGACGCTATCATAACCTATATGAAGAAATAAAGGGTGCAGTTCAAAATTATACTGACGATGTAAAATCGAAGGATTTTCCGAACGAAAAAGAACAATACTAAGAGACTGGCCGGCCTGATGCATTCTCCGCAGATAATCCATGAAGACAATCACATTATAGCTGTCAATAAACAGACTTCCGACCTTGTTCAGGGAGACATCACCGGTGATGCCTCACTGCAGCAAATTTTGAAATTATGGTTAAAACAGAAATACAATAAACCCGGGAATGTTTACCTGGGCGTAATTCACAGAATTGACAGACCTGTAAGCGGAGTTGTAATATTTGCAAAAACCAGCAAGGCGCTCACGAGGATGAACAATCTTTTCAAAACCGGTGATGTAAAAAAAACTTACTGGGCAATTGTAGGAAGTAAACCTGAAAATGATTCAGGCTACCTTGTTCATCATCTTAAAAAAAACCCTGTTCAGAATAAGTCCTATGTATCCGAAAAAGCTGTAAAAGGTTCAAAACAGGCAATTCTCAGCTACAAACTCCTCTATGAATTCCAGAACTATTACCTGCTTGAGATTAACCTGGAAACAGGCAGGCACCATCAGATCCGTTGCCAACTGGCAAAGATAGGCTGCCCTGTTCTCGGCGACCTGAAATACGGCTTCCCCAGGTCAATCAAATCAGGAGGAATAGGCCTGCACTCAAGAAAAATTGCCTTTACCCATCCGGTAAGCCTTGAACCGGTAGTGATCATTGCAGATCCTTCCGGGCATAGATTATGGGATATTATTAATATGAAATTAAAAACCGGCTCTTTTAAGGTATAGTTATCGATCATATCAGGAAATTATTACTTTTAGGCGAAATAAAGATTTAAAGATCAAAACTCGCTGCATCATAAATAATCAGGTAGCCACAATTTATAAAAATGCATTATAAAGTCCTTATAGCAGGAGATAATATAAAATCATTGACTGTTCTGCGAAAATCTCTTGAACTATTTATACACGAATTCACAGTCTTCACAACCGTAAGCAGTGAAATTGACGAAACTGTCAATTCAACGGAATGGCCCGATATAATCATCCTCCATTTCGATGATATGATAGACAAAGGGCTAAAAGCCCTAAATCTCATAAAGGGGAATGAAAAGACAAAAACTATCCCGGTGCTGATGATCACTGATTTTTTATCATATAAAGTTCAGCAGGCTATCACTGCAGGAGCAGACGATTTTATCAAAAAGCCCATTGAAAGGGTTGAGCTGATGATAAGAATAAAGTATCTGGTTCAACGCAACCGGTTATACCTTGAAAACCTTAAACAATCAGAAGAACTCAGAAAACTTTCTCTGGTTGCCGACAGATCTGAAAACTCGGTGCTGATAACAAATGCTCTCGGGGAACTCGAATGGGTTAACAAAGCATTTGAAAGACTTTATGAATACTCGCTGGAAGACTTCAAAGTACGCTACGGCAATAAGCTGCAGGAGATATCCCATAAGTTTTCAGAGGCAATGGACAGGTGCAAAAAAGACCGCAAATGGCTGGTATATGACAACTGCTGGGTCAACAAGAACGGAGACAAAAAATGGATACAGACCTCCCTTACACCGATATTAGCTGATAATGGTGAAATAACCAATTTCATTGCAGTTGAAACAGATATAACACCTCTAAAACTGGCAGAGGAGAGATTGCGGGACCAAAATCAGGATCTTGTGGATATTACGGTCAGCGTGGAGCAGATCAACAAAAAGCTGGAAGAAAAACAAAAGGAGGTAAACCAGCAGAAAAAACTGGTAGAAGAACAGAAGAAACTGGCCGACAATCTGCTGAAAAATATTTTTCCATATGAAATTGCTGAGCAGCTTAAATTAAAGGGATATGCAATACCAAAACATTACAGGTTAGTCTCAATTATGTTCACTGATTTTGCCGGATTTGCAAAATTATCGGATCAATTGAGTGTCCACGATCTGATTAAGGAACTTAGCATGTATTTTGAAAAATTTGATTCAATTACATCCGCACATTATATTGAAAAAATAAAGACGATTGGAGATTCTTACATGTGTGCAGGAGGCATTCCCATCAGAAACCGCAGTAATCCCATAGACACGGCCCTGGCAGCCCTTGAAATACAAGAATTTGTTAAAGAGTCAAACCGGGAGAAACAATTGAAAAACCAGCCCAAATGGGAAATACGCCTTGGCATTCACACCGGAGAAGTTATTGCCGGAGTTATTGGAAAAACCAAAATGGCATATGATATCTGGGGAGATGCCGTGAACACAGCAAGCAGGATGGAGTCCAGTGGCGAAGTGAATAAAATAAATATTTCAGGTAGTACTTACTTGCACATAAAAAAATATTTCAACTGCACTTACAGGGGTAAAATAGATGTGCGGAACAAGGGTCAGATTGATATGTATTTTCTGGACAGGCTGAAAAAAGAATACTGCACAGACAATGAAGGGATCGTGCCAAACAGCACATTTAAAAAGATCCTTTCGGAATACTGACAGGCAAACCGCACTAAACAAATATTGGCCGGATATCTCAGGTCATTAATCAGGCCCCGCAGGAAACTGCGGAAATTCCGGGTCCTTTAAAGGCGCCCGTTAAAAAGAGAACCTTGATCAAACCCCAAAGGAAGAATATCCCTAATACTGTTTACAACATGTATTTTATCCCTGCCCGTAAAAATAAGTCTCTGCCCCCGGCCGTAACGGATTTCAGATTCCATTATTACCTGGCGGCAGGCACCGCAAGGGTAAACCGGATGCCTGGTTGGTTCTCCGTCTTTCATGATAGCAGCAACTGCCATTGTGATGACCGCCGAATCGGGGAACCTCGAATTGGCATAAAAAAGAGCCACTCTCTCTGCACAGTTTCCGGAGGGATAGCAAGCATTTTCCTGGTTATTTCCGGTAATTATTTCACCATTATCGAGCATAAGAGCCACACCAACCCTGAAACCGGAATAGGGTGTGTAGGCCCCAAGAGCAGAGTCACGTGCCTGCCTGACCAGCTTCTGTTCTCTTAACGGCAATTCATCTGCAGATTCATATTCAAAAACAATCCCCTTTATAACTAACTTTTGCATGGACAATAATATTAATGTTTACGCTGTTAAAACAACAACCATTTAATACACATATTTCTGGAAAATTAAACATTTTTGCTTTATTTAACCGCAAATACATCGTATATGAAAATTCTCCGACTGATCATCCTGCCTGCTTTGTTAATATCAGCCTGCAAGACCATCCGTTACACCCCTCCAGCCACATCTGTTACAAGATCTGAATATATTGCAACATACAGTGATATTGCCGTCAGGGAAATGAGGAGGACTGGTATTCCTGCAAGTATAAAAATGGCCCAGGCCATACTTGAATCGGGAGACGGGAACAGTACACTGGCAAGGCGCGGTAATAACCACTTTGGAATTAAATGTCATGACTGGGCCGGGAGGAGGATCTATCATGATGATGATAAGCGGAATGAATGCTTCAGGAGATACAACACCCCGGAAGAATCCTTCCTTGATCACAGTGAATTTCTCACCAGCAGGCAAAGATACGCAGGTCTTTTTAAACTGGACCCCTATGATTACAGAGGCTGGGCAAGAGGCTTGAAAGCAGCGGGATATGCCACTAATCCGCAATATGACAGACTACTGATAAGAATTATTGAAGACAATGAACTTTACAAGCTTGATGCCGGGATGTCTGTATCAAAAGGTGGAGGGGAGGTTATTGAAAACAGGGAAGGAGTTATTAATGAGGTCCCGACTGCCGGATCAAGAAACATTCAGACCCGCAACAGAATAAAATATATTATTGCCAATCAGGGAGATACATACAAAAGCATAAGCAGTGAAATGGGACTTATGAGCTGGGAACTAGCCCGTTATAACGATATCCCCCCGGGCTCTTCCATAAGCCCAGGTGACATAATTTATCTTCAACCAAAACGCATAAGGGCACAAAGAGGCGTGGAAACACATAAGGTGAGCAAGGGAGAAACAATGTGGCACATATCACAATTATACGGTGTCAGGCTTGCCCGGCTGTTAAGACGCAATTACATGGAAGCAGGAGAGGAACCCTCCCCGGGTGAAATTATCTATCTGCGCTACGATAATCCCCGTTAGGACCATGGAACCTGCGGCTGTAAAGGCTGAAAAGTAACCAGATTCCCCCGCTTAATTTGTTGAAAACGCTTTCAAATACATGAAGCCCCCGGTCCGGGTCTGAATCCCCTGATAAATTCAGGTCCTGTCATCGGCCTTCTGCCCTCCGGTTGCAAACGTTTTACCAAAACAGACCCTTTACCCGTTGCAATAATAAGCTGATTATTTGATACTATTAACCGGCCCGGATTGAAAGTATGAGCATCTGCAATTTTTTCAACCTCAAAAATCTTGACGGTTAAAACCTTATTCCCATCGCCCAGGCTTGTCCACGCTCCGGGATAAGGGCTCAGGCCTCTTACAAAATCATATAATCTGTCCGCCGGCTGCGACCAGTTTATTCGGCAATCAATTTTAGTAATTTTCGGAGCTGCAGGCAAATTTCCCCGGCATGCTGATTCACCCTGAGCTTTTGGAGTCACTGTTCCTGCTGTTATTGCTTCGATGGTTTTCAATAACAACCGTGCGCCGTCAACCATAAGCCTGTCATGCAAGTCCCCGGCAGTCTCATTATTACCAATCCCGGTTTTCTCCTGCAAGAGTATTTTCCCGGTGTCAATTTCTTTTTCAATTAAAAAAGTTGTAACCCCGGTAATTTTTTCTCCGTTGATAATAGCATGATTAATGGGTGCTGCTCCCCGGTATAAAGGTAAAAGAGAGGCATGCAGATTTACAGTTCCCAATGGGGGAATGGTCCATATTTTCTCGGGCAGCATCCTGAATGCAACAACAACAAAAAGGTCAGCGGCAAAATGTCTCAGTGTCTCCGCTAATCGATCCTCCTTCAGGTTGGATGGTTGTAACACCTCAATATTATTGGCGAGTGCCGCAAGTTTAACCGCCGACTCCCTCATCTTCAGTCCCCGACCAGAAGGTTTGTCAGGAGCAGTCACAACAGCCCTGACTTGATAACCTTTTTCAATCAGGATCTCCAGGGAGGGAACGGCAAACCGGGGTGTCCCCATAAAGATAATAACCGGTTTATGGCTGGCCATTGCAGGAAGCTAAATAATCAATTTTCAGGATTGCCCTCTGATTCCTCCGGCTTAACAAGATCAAGTAAGTGACCCATTTTATCCCTTTTGGTAACCAGGTAACTGTAATTATACTTATTTGTCGTGGACTTCATATGAATTGTCTCAACAATCTCCAGTCCGTATCCTTCAAGGCCTTTACGCTTAAAAGGATTATTGGCGATCAGCCTTATCTTGCCAATTCCAAGTTCATGAAGAATATTTGCACCTACTCCAAAATCCCTCTCATCTTCGTTAAATCCGAGATTAATATTTGCCTGAATTGTATCCATTCCCTCCTCCTGTAATTTGTAGGCAGCCATTTTATTGAATAATCCTATTCCCCTTCCCTCCTGGTTAAGATAAACCACAACACCTTTTCCCTCATCCTGTATCATTTTCATGGCTTCATGCAACTGGTTTCCACAATCACAACGCATAGACCCGAAAATATCTCCGGTCACACATGAAGAATGGACTCTCACAAGCAAAGGATCCTCGCGTGTCCACTTTCCCTTTAGAATGGCAACATGTTCATAGCCGGTTGATTTCTGCCGGAATGGTATTAGATGGAAATCCCCGTATTTGGTAGGTAGTTTCACCTCCACTCCTTTTTCAACAATGCTTTCATGCTGAAGCCGGTATGCAATCAGTTTTTCAATGGAGATAATTTTAAGGTTAAACTGATCGGCAATTGCCGTCAATTCAGGTAAACGGGCCATGGATCCATCGGGATTCATAATCTCTACCAGCACACCGCCAGGTTTTAACCCGGCAAGCACAGAAAGATCAACTGCGGCCTCGGTATGCCCTGCCCTTCTTAAAACACCTTTACTTTTTGATTTCAGCGGAAACACATGACCCGGACGGGCCAGGTCCTCAGGCCTGGTTGCAGGATCAACCAGTGCATTGATGGTTTTGGCCCGGTCTGATGCAGAAATACCGGTTGTACATCCCTTACCTATCAGATCCACCGAAACAGTAAAAGCAGTCTCATGCAAAGATGTGTTAGTCCCCACCATCAGCTGCAGTTCAAGCTCGTTGCAGCGCTCCTCGGGTATTGCGGCACATATCAAACCTCTGCCATGCGTTGCCATAAAATTGACTATATCGGGGGTTGTCAGTTCAGCTGCAGCAACAAAATCACCTTCATTCTCCCGGTCTTCATCATCAACAACGATAATTACCCTGCCCTTCTTAATATCTTCAATGGCTTCATCGATGGAATCAAGCTTCCTACTGGTTCCTTCTTGTTGGTTGCCAGACATTTGATTTTACTCCTTTCAAAAAATTAATAAACCCCACCAGCAAAGCAAAGTTCATACTGATAAAATGCGTAATAAACCGCAAAATTATAACATGAATTTTGATTTTCCCCAATAAATAATCGATTAATGGCAAGGTTAAAATAAAAAGCTGGATATAAAACAGGTACCTGTAAAACATATATTCACGGCTGAGAAAAAGACTGGTTATAAAAATTGTTGCAAGGAAAAAGGGACCGATCCAGCGTAAAACCTTATGTGAAAAAAAACTGACGGATAAACCCTTGATGGAAGATAGCAAATAGGCTGAGAAATGTTTCAGGTTTTGAAAATTTCCTGCAGCTATTCTGGCTTTCCTTCTGAATTCCTCGCTCAGACTGTTGGATACATCCTCATATACAATGGCATCTGTTTCGATTATTGCTTTATGTCCTGATGTTATCACTTTCATATTAATGAAAAAGTCATCAACAAGAAATGATGGTGGCACATCACAATATAACTCCTTCCTAAGGGCATAGCACCCGCCAAAAGGACCCATCATAGTACCCCATAAAATGCTTTCCCGGTCTTTGATTTTCACCTCCCTTGTTATGTATAAATTCTCCTGAACCGATATTCCGGAATCTCTCAAACCCTTATGCTTCATATTGGAATCAACAAGCCCGATGCGGCTGTCTTTAAAATGCTTTAAAAGATGGTACATGGTATCTTGTTCCAGTATGACATTTGCATCAGTTATAATCAATATATTCTCTTTCGATAACCTGACCAGATCATTTATAATTGCTGATTTTCCCCTGCGTTTGTCAAATCTGAAAAATTTCAGGCATTTATTTGAAGAGGCAAGGTTTTGCAGTATTTTATCAGTATTATCGGTCGATGCATCTGAACCGACCAGTATCTCGAGTTTTCCCTCAGGATATTTATTCAGAATTATGCTTTCTATCTTTTCTGATATTACATTCTCTTCATTATGCACGGCCATTAAAACCGAAACCCCCGGGAGCCTGTCGGACGATTCGTATGTATTCCTGCCGGAAGTTTTGCGTATTGCAAGTATTTCAAGCAATGCAGGATAGAGGAGATAGGTGTGTACAAGAGCAGCGACTGAAATCCAGAAAAGGATAATAGCTATCATTTAAGACTTTTTTTATAAAAAGCTGTAAGTTCTTTCGTTATAACCCCGTTATTATAATGGCTTAACACAAAATCCCTTGCGTTATTCCCGATCCTGAATGCCCATTCCGGATTATCAAGCATCTTTTCAACAGATTCGGCAAAAGTATACTCATCATCAGCCAGGAGTAAATGTTTACCATTTTCTACAGGAATCCCGGACACTGCAAAAGAGGTTGCTATTATCGGCTTGCCCATAAGCATGGCTTCAATGATTCTTACTCTTATACCGCTTCCTGAAAACAAAGGAACAACTAAAATCCCGGTTTCAAAAAGAAATTCAGAGGCATTTTCCACTTCACCCCTGAAATCGATCATGCTTTTTACAAGTTGTTTTGTATACCCGCTTTTTGCATTTCTTCCTGCTACAAAAAACCTCAGCTCTTTACGATTATTTTTTAACTTGCCCCAAACTTTCCTGATAAACCAATCAAGTCCGTCAATATTAGGCATCCAGTCCAGGGCACCAATATACTGCAGGCAATGATATTCACGTCCCAAACTATTGTAAATGGACAAATTATCAGGATACATGCCAAAAGGAGCAACAACCGCGGGTTGCTTATTACCCATCCGCTTAAAATAATCATAATCCAAATTGGTAATGGGAACCAGCAGATCATATTTATTGACAAAGCTCAGCTCAAAACTTCTTATCCTCCTGTATAAATTTCCAAGGTACATTTTCTTCAGAGGGTTCCTCTCTCTTCTGCAATAGCTTTCCCAAATAATATATTCAATATTATGAGCCCTGTACACTATCAATGCATTTGAATTATATCTTATGCAATCAACGTATGGTGAAAGATACAATCCTTCAAGCTGAACAATATCATAAGAAGTTTCGCGTAGCATTGAAGCAAGCTCCTTCTCAAACTCCGGGCTTATAAACCTTTTGGCATTATAGGGAAGAGAAGAAAATAGAAAATTAAGGATAAGGCCGGTATAGCTGACTGAGGTATCAACAAAGACTTTTCTTGTCAGGTTTATCCCTGGTATAACACTATCAGGATTCCCATTTGAGGAGTAATGTTTGCTGGTATTCATGGAAAGCAGGTCAACCCTGTTGCCAGCTTCAGCAAGTCCTTTTGCCATGTTGTAGCTGGCAAGTGACCCGCCGTCCCTGGGGGGAGAGGGGAATTTATTACACACTAACAATATATTCATACCTGGAGTCGGGCCTTGCCAAGATAAGGACTGGTCAATCTTATCAAATAGCCGGTAATCCTTTTGTAAATATTATAATATGTTTCGGTATTCATTATGACTGAATCGGTTGTTGCCTTGTATGTAAGGAATATGCCCATCGGGAGAAGAATTATGCTTGATATCCACATTCCGGGAAATGCGGGAATAACCAGCTCTCTTACAAACTTCAGGGCAGAGATATCAATGACATAATAAAGAACAAAGAAGAGAACAGAAACTACTACTGGCATACCCAGTCCGCCTTTCCTGATTATTGCACCGAGAGGGGCGCCAATAAAAAAAAATATAAAGCATGCAAAAGAGAGTGTGAATTTCCGGTGCAATTCAATTTCATACCTGCGTATCCTCTTGTTTTGCCAGTCAAAATTAGTTTTTGTAGATATGATCTGATTTCTCATTAGCCTGGCATCAACAAGTGCATGATCCCATGCTCTTCGTTCCTGATCCAGTGTCAGATCCTGCTCGAGCCCCTGTATATCTAATGGCTTTCTTGAAGCAGGTGTCAATGTGTCAGATACTCTGTGACGAAAAGCCTCTTTTTTGAAGAATGAAGAAGTTATCAAATTATCAGTATGTTCGCTCACCTGCTTTGAGAGTACCTGGTCCAGGGAATCAATTGTCATTTTAAGCTGGGTAAGGTTCATCATCTGTGAATTGTGCCGGAATGCTTCCTCATCCGTCCTCTGAAGATCAAATCCCGATAATTCAATGATCAGGACCTGTTCGCTGAATACATCATTCCGGTGCGGGAAAGTTCTCAATTGTCTTTGCCGGGCCCTTTCTTCCATCTCCTCATAATTATACCCGCTATAAAGTGTTGTTACCAGATATGACTTATCTTCGGTTATTCTCATAAATCCGGAATCAGCAATAGTAACCTTAAGGTTCCCCCTTCTGTCAGTGTGATCATATATCTTTATATCATACATCATGTTTGTGCGGTGATTCTTATCTGCTACCTTAATGCTGTAATTATCGATACCGTTGTAAAAGATCCCCTCACGAATCTGCATCTCGGGCCTTTGTTGCTGAACATCATAAAGAAGTGAACGCATCTTGAGGTTGGTATAGGGCAAAACATTATTGGCAAAATAAAAAGCTCCTATGCTCATGAAAATTGTAAGTATGATAAGCGGACTCATGATCCTCTGAAGGGAAACACCTGCAGATTTAAGTGCTGTGAGCTCAAAATTCTCACCCAGATTGCCAAAGGTCATCAGTGAAGATAATAATATCGCGAGAGGTAAAGCGAGTGGCACCAGTCCAGCTGAAGTATAAACTAATAATTCAGTGATAACTGCTAATTCGAGTCCTTTTCCTATCAAATCGTCAATATACTTCCATAGAAACTGCATAAGAAGAACAAAGACCACGACAAAAAAAGTGGAAATAAGCGGTCCTGTATATGTTTTTAATACAAACAGATGAAGCTTCTTCATAGACTTTATGCACCTCACATATAGTAATTCAAGCCGGTATTAATTATTTAACCAGTTATCCGGAAATTATAACGATCAATCCGGCATATTTATGCTGGATCATGTAAAAATAAACATTTTAAAGGAAAAAATAACCGGGGATAACGGGTGCTACAATCCCATAGTATGCTTTAATCTTGATATTTGGGAGTCCCACAGGTCCCTGACATCATCGGCATCATCCTCATCGGTAAAATCGGTGATTTCCAGGGCAACATCCCCGGTGAGTTCATGCTGGTGTATCTTGAACTCAAAATATGCATCCTTGTCATCTGTTTCCAGCCAGCGAAAGCGTATGAATTTATTTTCTTTTTGTGAAATCATTTCCGCCTGCTCTTCGGCACCATCCCAAATGAACGTATACGTACTGCCTTTCAGGTTTACATCATCTGCAAACCATTCAGATAATCCTGAAGGCGTACTAAGCTGTTTATACAGTACACTTGGTGATGAATTGATTGTATATTCCAGTTTTAACTTGTTTTTCATCATAAACTAATAATTTAACTAATTCATGCTTTATGAATTACCGCTTGAAATCATCCTCAGTAAACACATCAGGATATATTGCAATATAGAAAAATTATCCAATAAAAAAAATCAAAAATATCCGGTAATAATATTAATCCGCAACAGGTTCCATGACCTGCTTTATTGATTTCAATAAAAAAGTTATTATCTTTGCAGCCGCAGTAAAAACACGGGGGAAAGACCATGATGTCTTTCAGGAAAAACCGTACTGACAAACTTAAAATAAGGCGAGGTAGCTCAGGTGGTTAGAGCGCATGATTCATAATCATGAGGTCGGGAGTTCAAGTCTCCCTCTCGCTACC
>SLOS01000238.1 GCA_007132365.1 Bacteroidales bacterium
AAAGATCCCGGGAAAGGCCATATTGTTGTAAAATTCAGTCCGCAGGGCGAGGTTCTGTTGACACTGGGACAGGCAGGTGTGGCGGGAAGCGGGCCTGGTAATTTCCATAATCCGAATGATGTTGTTGTCGCTCCGAACGGTGATGTATTTGTAGTGGACGGGCATAAACCTGATGGCAACCACCGGGTTGTAAAATTTTCGAGTGACGGGACGTTCATAAAGGAATGGGGTCAGAATGGAGTTGGTCCGGGTGAATTTGAGGAGCCGCATGCTATTGACATTGATTCGCAGGGCCGGTTGTTTGTCGCTGATCGCGGAAATAACCGGATTCAGATCTTTGATCAGGAAGGGAATTATCTTGAACAATGGACGCAATTCGGACGCCCCAGCGGATTATATATTGATGAAAATGATATGATAGTAGTAGCAGATTCCGAGTCAAATTACGAACGTAATCCGGGCTGGGAAAGAGGAATCAGGATTGGCAGTGTCAGGGACGGCTGGGTACGTTATTTCATACGTGATAATGAACCTGATCCGGGCAGGGTTGGGACAAGTGGCTCTGAAGTTGTTTTTATTGATGAAGATGGCAATATTTACGGGGCAGAAGTAGGTCCTTACCTTTACTACTCATTGCCTGGCAACCTGGTTAAATATAAAAGAATATGGCCGTTTAATTATTAACTTAAAAAGGCCGGGTGTTAATGTAACTGTTTCCAAAAGCACTCCATCAACAGAATAAACCAGATTAATAAGTTAATAGTCAATCAACCTGAAAATCAACCTAAAAATCAACATTATGAAAAATAACTGGATCGGGATACTGACAGTTGGCTTAGCCTTAGGCACCGCATGGGCAGTCAGGGGACAATTTGGTCATCATCAGGGAGCTGCATGGGCAGGAGGTATTGGTGCCCTTGTGTTTATTCTTGTTTCAGGACGTGATGACTGGTATAAAAAAGTTTTCACAATTACCTTAAGTTCTGCTTTTGGATGGGGAATAGGAGGGATGATAAGTTATGGCCTGGTGGTTGGTTATGGGCGTAGTGATCATTTTCCCAATGTTTTTTACGGGTTGCTGATGCTTTTTGTAGTTGGTGCTCTATATGGGATTTTGGCAGGAGGGCTCACATCACTTTCACTGCAGTCGACCAATGAGAAAAAAGTTAAATGGGGAAGCATCCTTGCTGAAATGGCAGCGGGAGGCTTGATTGGGTACTATTTCCTGGTAAACCAGCTATGGGTGTTTATGACTCCCCCCCGGTCCGAAGCATGGGCGGTATGTCTGGGTGCAGGGCTTGCATTGCTCTGGCATATGGCCAGAAACAACTATACATCCCCCATAAGGGTAGCAATTATTACGGCTCTGGGTGCAGGTTTTGGTTTTTCTTTTGGAAATTTTCTGCAGACACTCGGAAATGTGCTGGAAATCAATTTCAATATGTGGAATGTAATGGAGTACAGCATTGGGTTCTTTGGCGGCACATCTATGGTTTATGCGATATTTACATCGAGATGGCCTGAGGAGTCAAGCAAACCCCTGAAATGGGAAAGCAGAACCGCTTTTCTGATTTTTGTGGTCCTTATTCCACTTATTGTCTTCCGTCAAAGTTTACGGTTCAGCAGGCTGGAATCAAGACTCGGCGAATTGGTCAGTAATGAAGGTATCCTGTTCCTGAGTAGTTCTGTTGCGGCAGCTTTAATGATCATAATGGTAATAATTTTGGGATTTATACTTTATAAGTCTAAAATTGCCTACAGCCGCAATGACGTAATGAAAATAATGGTAAGTTATTTTATTACCTATATACTGATCAGTTATATTGTAACTGGCGCCTTAACAGGTCAGTTTCACCTTAATCATCATTTGTATGTGGTCAATTTTCTTGTAATAGTTTTTTTGCTCAGTAAGAAAATGCCTGTTGTATTCACCCCCCCAAAAAAGGAAATAAACAGCAAATTATGGTTGATATGCTTAGCTTTAATTATACTGGTAATATTGCTCCTTACTCTTATTTCCGTAAATATTCATGACGGGATGCCAGGAGCACAGTATCGATTTCCACTGGATGGTTGAATTGAGTTATTGCATATCACAGATTTTTCTTTAATCTTTATGTGAGTTTAATAATAATAATAATAATAATAATAAGTCAGTCTTATAAATTTTAACACAATGGTATTCAACAGACTAAAGCTTTATGGAATTGTAATGACGGCAGTTTTCTTTGCCGGTGTCCTTTCTGTATTTATCATTTCATGTTCAGGAGAGGTTGAAAGAACTTCTGTATCCGGTCCCCTATTTGAGGTTCAAAAGATTTTTCCGGTACAGGATGATCATGTACACGGATCAACCATCGTGGAGCTGCCAAACGGAGATTTATTGGCAGGATGGTTCCAGGGTAGCGGGGAACGATGGGCAGATGATGTGAAAATAATGGGGGCGCGCAAAAAAAAGGGTTATACGGAGTGGAGTGAACCATTTACCCTTGCTGACATAAAGGAGTTCCCGGACTGTAATCCTGTGCTTTTTCTTGATGACAAAGACCGCCTCTGGCTGATGTGGATGACAATTATTGCCAACCAGTGGGAGACTGCTCTTCTGGTTTACCGTATCAGCAATGATTATATGGATATGGAAGGCCCTCCCGAATGGGACTGGCAGGATATACTGCTTATGAAGCCTGGTGGCCGGACAGAGCGGGGGATACAGCCTGATGATCCCTTTGTGGCGTCAGTTGAGCAGCAGCTTGATGACTATTTGAAGTATATAAGATCTGACCCGGGTAAAAGTCCCTATGCCGAAATATGGAAAGAACGTGCAGAGCGCATATTATCACTTGCGCGCGGTGAAGATATGATAAGGGCGGGGCGTATATATGATGATGAGGGTAATTTTGAACATGCACAGCTTGGTTATCCCTATTTTCGCAGGATGGGGTGGCAAACAAAGAATAAACCGTTCATAACTGAATCAGGCCGGATGATTGTCCCCCTGTATTCAGATGGATTCAGTATTTCTATAATGGCATACACCGATGATTGGGGTGAGAACTGGAACACCAGTACCCCTCTTATTGGCAGTGGAAATATTCAGCCGGCAATTGCGCAGACCAGATCAGGTGAACTGGTAGCCTATATGCGGGATAATGGTTTTCCTCCCAAACGTCTGCATGTAAGCCGTTCAGAAGATAATGGAGAAACATGGTCGCCTGTCCGGGATTCAGAATTACCAAATCCAGGCACATCATGCGATATAGTGACACTTGAAAACGGATATTGGGTATTAGTAAATAATGATACTGAAGAGGGCCGTCAAAGGCTGACAGTGTCAATCTCTGAGGATGAAGGCAGAACCTGGCCTTTCAATAAAATCATTTCTGATATCGAGAATACACGGTCGCACTACCCGGCTCTGATAGCAGGCAAAGACGGACTCTTCCATCTGACCTACAGTTTTTTTCAGGAAGATAACAGGAAGACAATAAAGTATGCAGTCTTTAATGAAGAATGGCTCAGGAGCAACTTATAACATTATTTTGACAGGGAATCATTTAAACAGGGATTGATTGCCATCCTCTTATTACAGGCTGATAAGCGTTGTGTAGAGATATCTTATCAGGTCCATGGTATAATCGCCCAGATAAGGTCCAAACCATCCCATTGTCTTTGGTTCATATTCATCCATGTAAAAATATTTTCCAGGTATGATGTATCCGATATAACTGCCGTTAAAGCTGGTGATCATGCCGTCATAACCATGAGCCGATAAAGAATTTCTAATCTGCAGGGCAAGTTCACCGCTCAGCTCGGCAGGGACAGTTATCCAGATCAGGTTATCGATCCTTACAGCCTGTATGTAAACGTTTCGGGGGTAAGGCATCAATTTTCTGCTGATGAAGGAGGAGAGGCTGATCTTTGGGGTCAGCCTCATGCGATATGGTGGCAATTCAATTCTTAAAGAAAGTGGTGTAAGGATCACTGAATCTTTCATGGCCACTGATTGATGATGAATCAAAGTGCTGTCGGCCAGGGCTTCACCGATAGATCTGGCCCTCTCGAATTCCCGTCCTTCTCCATATGGCCTCTGGCTGCCCATTGGTCCTGCAAAGAACATTGCCATACCTGAGGCAAGCTGGCCTGTTTTTCGTGCCCAGTACCCCGGGTAATCGGCGCTTATCTCCATATTCCCTGCCCCGAGTGTGGTGGTATGACCCGCAAAACTCCCCACAATGGCTTTATTATGGCCAAATTGATTGACAACAATAAAGTTGAAATCGTCGTTCGTGGTTCCCAGGTCTCCGGTGAGCCGGTTCCTGGTGAAGGAACCGGCATCAAAATGCCCTGAACCAATTTCGGCGGGCTTCAGATCATCAATAGCCATTACTATTGCTTTTCTTATCTGTTTTACCAGCCATTTCTCAATACCGGGATTATTCTTACCGGCAAACTGACTGCCGATAATGCCGGTACCCCAGCCTCCCGGGGCTGAATGGGTATGTGTGGCGGACAGGAAAAGCTGGTCACGTCTCAATCCGTCGTCCGCCAGCAATATCATCAAAGTGTCGGTTAAATTTGGTGAAATGAGGAGCAGATCTGCAGTTACAAATACCAGAAGATTATCCTGGCTTTTTAGTGCTAAAGCCATCACAAATATGCTGTCATGAATGCCGGTTGCCGGTGCGCCTTTACGTGCCCCGTATCCGGCCAGGGGGACATGCCGGAACCTTCCTTTCTCCCAGTTATCCTCATGATGATTCAGACAAGGCGTGATACTGACCCTGGAAAACCCGGCTTCAAGCGGTCCATTTGTTACAACCATGTTTTGCCTTAAACTATCCAGCCTGGCAATAGTATTTTTAAAATAACCAGTCTCATAATACGGTGTGTGGTCGACCCGGCTGGTACCGGCAA
>SLOS01000179.1 GCA_007132365.1 Bacteroidales bacterium
ATTGAGGTCAAAGATAAATTTCATGAGAAAACGGTATTATATGTTGATGCCAATAAATTCTCCAATCAGTTTGTCGAAGCCATAAGGAACAATAACCGCAATGACTTCCTGCATTTTTACCAGATGATAGATGTTCTGATAATTGATGATGTTCATGATTTTGCCGGCAAGGAGAAGACACAGGACATTTTTTTCCATATTTTTAATCACCTGCATCAATCAGGCAAACAGCTTATTCTGACCTCCGACAAGCCACCAGTGGAGTTGCAGGGGATGGAGCAGAGATTGCTTTCCCGTTTTAAATGGGGGTTATCAGCAGATATGCAGACACCAGATTTTGAAACAAGGATAGCAATCCTCAAACAAAAGGTCTATAATGACGGTATTGACATACCCAACGATGTAATAGAGACCCTGGCTACCCACATCACAACCAATATAAGAGAGCTGGAGGGAGCCCTGATCAACCTTCTTGCTCAATCAACCCTTAACCGCAGGGAGATAAACAATGAGCTGGCCAGGCAGGTTATCGACCGGCTTGTCAGGAACAGTAAAAGGGAAATATCAATTATGCATATTCAGAAGGTTGTTTGCGACTATTTCAATATCCACATTGACCAGCTGCAGGTAAAAACAAGGAAACGTGAGATAGTTCAGGCCCGGCAGGTCGCAATGTTTTTCTCAAAAAGCCTTACCAAATCGTCACTTGCCACCATTGGATCCCAGATTGGAGGAAAGGATCATGCAACGGTTCTGCATGCCTGCAAGACCGTTAATAACCTGATGGAAACTGACAAACGGTTTATGAACTGTATCCAGGAAATTGAAAAGAAACTAAAGGTTTAACCCAGATTACTGCTGAAACCCTATTCCCGGATCTTTTTACTCACCCTTTTCGCATAACAAAGCTGCTTGTATAATCAGTGAGGATGGTAAACGTGCTTGCGGGATTTAATATGAATAATAATCAAAAACTAAATACAATTCCTGCAAAAGATCATTGCGTTTTTCTTCCTGCCGGGAAATTGCTATCTGTTTGCTTCTGGTATATCCTCCGGTATAATACCTGTGAAACCAGGGACCAATACTTAACAGGGCATCAATAAAGCTTTGTTTAATTGTGATCCTGACCATAAGTGCTGCCAAACCGGTATTCAGAAGAAATGAATTTGCAGCATTAAACGTATCGCCGGAATAAAGCTGGCCCAAACCCGGCAATATTATGCTGAGATTCCTTGCAATACGTGGATTTGGCTTGAACAGGTCCGCATTATCATATGCCTCAATGATTTCATTATAATGTTCACGTGATTTCGATGCGCTGAGTAAGTGTAGCTGTGACTCTGATATCTCATTCTTTTTAAGATTTATAACACCAAGATAGAAGTGATACTTATGTAGAAAGTACAATGAACTATCCATATGGGTTGAGTAAACTTCCTGCAGGGCGTTGTAGGGTCTGTTCAGCAATATATAGCATAGGGCCCTTTGAAAGGTGTATTCATTGTACAAACTATCCGATGAAGTGGTGTTAGAGGACAGGGTGTAAAAAAAAATGCTTTCCTTATAGTTGCCTTTGTACAGATAGCATCTCGCAATCTGTGGGTATACTGAAGCCCTCAGAGAATCTTCCCCAAAAAAAGCAACCCGGCGATATAGCTTTACGGCACTTTCATATTGCTCCATTTCAAACAATTTATGAGCAAGATCAAGAGTTTCGTCTATCCCCTGGGCCATTATGCCGTTTATCATGGCCAGGCTAAATATTATTGATAAAAACTTCCTTAACACGTATGCGAATCCTTTCAGCGTTAATTTTATTGTACCTGTTGGCCGATTTTATGCTCCCTGTGATGTTGCTTATATAAAAACCGGTACCGATTGTTCCGAAAATCCAGCCATAAGGGCTGTTTATCCCGTTTCTGTCGAAACCCCTGTAGGACTGCCATAAGGATGTGCCAACCATAATAAGTGACATTAATCCGTCCTGCCACTGCCCGGTATAAAACCTTCCTGTACCGGGAACAACTGCCGACAATGTGCCGCTCAGCGCAGGGCTTTTATGTTTTAAGTTCAATCCTTCAAGGGCAAGTGTCCGAAAAGATGAGATGACAATATCGCTGGAGTTGATATTGCCATTAAGGATGGAATGAGCCTTTTGATAATCATCATTCATTAAAAGGAATGCTGAAGAAAGAAATATTCTATCGGCATCAGCTAAAAAATGGTTGTTATTGATATTTTGCAGCAGGTTGGTTGTATCGGTGTTGATTATTTTCAAAGCAAAGAACTCTTTGGCTACAACCGGAGAAACCAGCTTCGGCGTATCCCACAGCTGGTTTATGCGGATCATGGCTTTTCCTGCTAAACCGGCCTTCCGGTAGGAGGTTACAAGCCGGTGCCGTGCATTGTCGCCGGCTGAAAACTGAAAAGCAAATCTTTCATATTCATCAATGGCCTCTCTGTAGCTGCCCGACTGGTAGAGGTAATTTGCATACTGAATCGTCCTCAGGCTGTCGAAGAGGTCCTGGCAATTTAAGTTTCCCGTTAGCAGGGGTAAAAAAAACATGCAGAGGTAAATTACCTTATGGTTCATCATAACTGATATCTTTAACCGGGTCAATCAGTCTTTTTCTTTCCGGATCAAATGGATAATCTCCCGAACGCAGTCCGTGACACCTGGTAAGACGGTCCAGTGAGTCAAACAAACCTTTAATAAATCCCTGCTTATCAATTGACTGAACCGCATATTCAGAACAAGAAGGTGTGAACACGCATGAATGGTAGTCCTGCGATGAAATAAAAACTTTGTAGACAACAAAAAGCATATTCACAAAACCGCCATCTGAGCCGGATTGTGTTGTTTGGATTTCAGTTTGACCGGAACTGCAACAATTCTCCTTCAGAATCAGCAACTCTTCTGCGGTTTGGCAAAAAGAAATTACAAAACTAGTAGCTGCCACCAGAATAGTTATACATATTCTCATTTTCAATACTGTTTACTGCAATATCAGACAGGGTTATTACCTGGTAAACTTCAGAACCGGATTGATACATTACCTGGATTATTTCAGAAGGCACCATTAATCCGCTAACCATTTTGTAATTCTCAAATATCTGTTTGCTTAGGATATCACCTGAGGAGTTTTTAATTGCAACACCATGAAGGCTGTTTCTTATTGTTGAAGTTATTATTTTCCCCAGATTATCTGATCGCGGGGGAGGTTCCCACGTGGTAATAACCAAATTGCCATCCCTTTCAACCTTCTCAATTGTATAAGGAGTATCACTCAGTCCGAAATCAATTAATTTTCCTTCCAGGGACTTGTGAAACAGGGTGGTTTCAACAAAAGGGTTGATCACGGTCCTCTGGTACAGGCTTCCGTTACGGTAAATCATGGACAGGCTGTCACTGACTACCCAAATCTCACGTTCAGGGAAAGTAATATCGTATACCAGTTTTCCAATGGTCTTGTCGTAATATACCCTGCCCATTGTCAGGCTTCCTTTTCCTCCCTGCTCTTTGGTCTTTATTGAGATGTCACTCTCTATCCTGTAGAAATTCTGTCCCAGAACTGATATTTCAACAAACAGTAAAATAAAAGTTCCGGCTACTAACAAATATTTGTTCACAGATATCTTATATGCTATGGTGTGCTAGACGTTGGCATTTGCTGCCAGCACCAGAACCCAGACCGCATAAACTGCTCCCCACATTACTGTATTGGCAACGCAACCCCAGAGAGACAGGATGGTTTGATCGCGATCCTCGGTAACAAAGTATACGATTGCCACTCCCGGAAAACCAACGCAAAATCCCCACAGGAAACTAGAAATGCCCAGCGGGGGATCAGCCAGCACTGCAACATTTGCAAAACTGTTGCTTTTGGTGAGGTTGGAAACAAGCGGGCTGTTTGAAGCAGTCAGCTCTGAATATGTTGAATTAGTGGCCTTAACATGGGCCTCAAGTTCAGCAAGGCCGGATAGTTCATTAGAGATAACCTCCCTGTCAATGCTGAAAATATCCCCGGAACCGGCAAGGATGCTACCGGCCAGATAAAACAGAGACCCAAGAACAAGTATAGCTTTTTTCATGATGGCAACTATTTATTGGTTAACAACAAAGTAAATATATGGAAAAAAACATTTCTCCCTTTACAAAATAATGTCAATAACCCGGTTTTTAACCTTATTTTTAATGGTTACAAATAAGTGCATAAATTAATTAATTTATTCATGAACTGAGCTTGCAACATATCAATATTGTTTTCCGGGTATCAGCAAAGAGCTGTCACCGTAACTCAGAAATCTGAAATCATTATCAAGGGCGTAATTGTATACTTTCCGCCAGTCATTGCCGATAAAAGCGGCAATCAGTAACAGCAGGGTACTTCCGGGCAGGTGAAAATTCGTGATCAACCTGTCTGTTACCCTGAATTTGTATCCCGGAATTATCATCATCTCCGTTTTTGCATCAAGCGCACTTAATCCATCCAGCTTGAGCCCGTCAATCAGGGCACCAAGAGCCTCAGCTGCCGGGATGTTCTGGGGTAGTTTCATATGTTCCCACTGGGACAGCAGCACAGGGTATTTTGTTTTTTCGCCTTTCGGCAGGCGCTCTTTGCCGGAGAGCAATTTTTTCGTGTGGCTACTTTTAATATTTTTGAGATTAATCAGCTGTTTTACACCAAGCCAGTAGATACTCTCCAGTGTTCTCACTGAGGTTGTACCCACAGCAGTTGTTTTGCTGAGGTTATTGATGATTTTTTCAATTGTTTCAACGGAAACTGAAAAATGCTCGGCATGCATCGGGTGCCCTTCGGCAGAGGCGGATTTAACCGGCTGGAAGGTCCCGGCTCCCACATGCAGGGTTATTTCCCCGGTAAGGATATTGCTCTTTTTCAGTTTTTC
>SLOS01000254.1 GCA_007132365.1 Bacteroidales bacterium
GCAAAACGCATAAGCCCTGACGTTATCCTCACCAGCATTCCGGCAGCCTCCATTACTCCGCCGAAGATCATGGCTGTCATGATAAGCCAGATTGTGTTGAGCATGCCTGCCATACCCCCGGTACTGAGCAGGTCATTAACCTGGGGATCGCTTGTGACTATTGCGATCCTGCCGTACATGCTTTTCATTATTGCCATATATGAAGCCCGGCTGAAGTTACCGGTTACTCCTGATACCTGCTCAATGATCTGGGGCTGGAATATTATGGCAAAAAGAGCCCCCAGCAAAGTTCCCGCCAGCAGGGAGGGCAGGGGCGGAACCCTGTTGATTATGATTGTTACCAGGGCAGCGGGTACGATAAACAGCAAAGGGGTAATATTAAAACTGCGGTCTATTGCATCGAGTGTAGCCTGTACATTTGCAGCATCTCCCAGCGGCTGAAAAAAGAACCCGAATATCATGAATATAATAAGGGTGATCAGTATTGAAGGCCCGGTTGTAAGTGCCATATACCTGATATGTGTGAAGATGTCGGTGCCTGCCATTGCGGGAGCCAGGTTGGTGGTGTCAGACAGGGGCGACATCTTGTCGCCGAAGTAGGCGCCAGAAATAATGGCCCCTGCAACCATTCCTTCACTAAAGCCCATGGCATTGCCTATGCCAAGCAGTGCAATGCCGATTGTGGCAACGGTCGACCAGGAGCTGCCTGTTGCAACTGAGACCAGGGCGGAGACCACAACGCAGGCGAGCAGAAATATTGCGGGATTGAGTATCTTAAGGCCATAATAGATCATGGCAGGTACAACACCGCTTAAAAGCCAGGTGCCGGCAAGTGACCCTATAAGAAGCAAAATGATAATTGAGGGCATTGCCGATCCTATGCTTTTGACAATCTGTTTTCTTACATCATACCAGTTGTGCCCCAGGAAAACAGCAATGACCCCTCCAACGGCAGCGGCAAGAAGAAGTGCCATCTGATTGGCGCCCGACAGTGCATCATCGCCAAAAAGGTAAACATTAAGTGTCAGCAGAACGATAAGGGTCAAAACAGGCACCAGTGCCTGGATAATTGTGGGATTTCTGATGGGTTTGTTCATAGCGGAGAACCGGGTTTACCTGACCAATATACAAAAAAGATGAGCACAAACAATGACAGGAGAAAGCGTCCGACATACATTACAGCCTGATCCGGCCCGGTATTTGATTGAAAATCTTTTACCCGGCATAGTTTTTTAATTAAAACCTGAATGAATTTTTTACCATAACCTGTAAGATTTGTCAACAAATTTCAAACAGCTTATTAACAATAATTATATGGATCAAAAGCTTTAAAATAAGAGATATATATCATTAATAGTTTAGTTTGAATCAGGGATGGGTTTTTTATTAACATAAAACCCGTGTCACGTTTATGAAAAAACCGGACCTTATAATAAGTGGTTCCTGCTTTTGCGTTTTGTCGATCTGTGCCTGATTATTCTATAACAACCAGTAGTTTATCAAAACTCAGCTGAAATGCAAAAAAAGAGTTCAGCCGGCAAAGTAAAGAAAAAGGCTCACGGGTATTCCAGGATTCCCGGTATATGGGTAATGAATCCATCGGGGGTATTTAAAATTGATCACGAAGATATTCTTTACTGCCATCATGGAAATGATGTTACGAAAATATTCTATTTGAGTGGCCGCCTGGCAAGGGCCAGTGTTCCTTTGATAAAGCTGGAACAGAGGCTTTGCGGAAAGAAGTTTTACCGCTGTCACCGCAATTATATCATCAATCTCAACTTTGCAGTCGGCGCTGTTCAGGAAAATGATACTCTCAAGCTTCCCTGCAGCCGCTCCATTCCGGTAGCACGCAGAAGGAAAAACCAGCTGCTGCTGAAGCTGGAAAAAATTACATCAGATCAAAACCGGTCAGCCTGAATCTTTAAGTTGAACCACCGCAGTTTGATACCGGGTCCACCAATCCCCCGACCAAAATCAATATAGTTTGATGCGGGGATCATCAATTTCCGGGATAACTACCCGCTGTTTTCTGCGGGATTAGCAATAATCTTTGCCGCTCAGGTCCCAAAAATGACCGTTCATCTTTTTTTCCTGTTGATTATTTGATTTTTTCCAAAAAATCGGCTTAATTTTATTAAGCGGACAGGATTCACATAAAATTTACGATTTTATCCGCGCCGGATTAAAGTATCCGATTATTCCCCGGCCAGGTATGCGGGAAACACTTTATTGTTTATTGCTAACTATACCTTATACTTATGAAAAACAGGAGTGAATGGTTTGTCAATAGATATATACTGAAAAAAACACTTTATTTTCAGAGTGATAACGGGATTACCCTTATGGTGATGAATAACCGCAGGCAGGAAATTCTGGATATTCCGCTGGTGAAACTGGAAAATATCCTTCCTCCGGGACTTTTTTGCCGGGTCCACAGAAGCTACCTGGTAAACTCAAACGCCATTTCTGAGTTAAGGTATTACCGCACGCAACTGCTTGCCATTGTCCACGGGTACCGCATTCCTGTTTCGAGGAGGAGGGGCAGGGATTTGCTGAATAATATGGATATTTTGTAACCTGCCCGGGTGACTCCCTTTCCTCTCTCTTTCCGGTCTCTTCCCTGTCTTTTCCCGGCCACGGATTATCTTCCTGTATCCGCTTTATAAAACAATACTAAAGAGCTTGCAGGTGTTTATTCAGATTTTAATACTTTTGTGGGTTGCATCATGTTTAATTATGCCTTTGTGAGGATGTAATTATCAATTCCTGGTGCAGATACTGTAATTTGCATAAATATAGTTGGTTATGGAAAAATTAATGCCCCTCGAACTTCTGTCGAATATCAGGGGAGCGAGGCCTTCTCCGGATGTAGGAAAGCTTTTCATGATTATAAAGGATGCTTTACCCGGCAATGATGTTGCAGATCATGAAGAGATAAGCGGTGATTTATACGTTCCCCTGGAAGACCTGAGAGATGATGAGGTCATTGAAAGCAGTTCAATGGAGAAGGAGATCATCAAAGAGAACTTCCCCGAAAGGAAAAACGATTATCTGGTTGTTTCAACGGTTATTGAGGAGATATAGATGGATTCGGAGATATTAAAGATTCATGAGGCCTACAGGCAGGGCAGCCACACCTGTGCCGGGTTAATTGCCGGCAGGATTGGCGAACTGGAGAAGAGCAGCCATAACTCGGTGAATTTCCTGCTGAAGGATATGGCCATGGAGATGGCTTCCGCCGCTGATGACAGGATAAGGAGCGGCACTGGGCTGAGGGCCCTGGAGGGGATCCCGTTCGGCATAAAGGATGTTTACATGCTTCAGGGCATTAACGCATCAGGGAGTTCGGGTATACTGAAAAACTATAAAGCTCCCTATACAGCCACAGCAATCCGGAAGCTGCTTGATGCCGGAGCCATCCCGCTGGCAAAGGAGAACTGTGATTGCTTCGGACACGGAAGCAGTAATGAAAACAGCTATTTCGGACCTGTAAGGAATGCACTGGATGAGGATCTGGTTCCCGGGGGGTCCAGCGGGGGGAGTGCCGTGAATGTAGCAAAGGGTTTTACAACATTTTCAATCGGAGGCGATACAGGCGGATCAATCAGGCAGCCCTCGGGTTATAACAGGGTGTACGGACTGAAACCGACCTATGGAAGGATCTCCAGGTATGGCTTGATGGCATATGCCTCATCTACCGATTGCGTGGGGCCGATTTCCAGAAGCCTTGAGGATATAAGGCTGCTGCTGAATATAATGAGCGGCAAGGATGCCAGGGATCAGACAACGTTTGAACCGGCGTTTATTCCCGGGGATATATTCAGTGATGACCCAAATACCCGAAAGATCAGGATCGGATACTACAGGAATTTCATTGAGAGCGACAACCTGGATGGAAAAATCAGGAGTGATTTTATCAGGTTGCTCAATGTACTCAAAGATAACGGCAATGAAGTCGAGGAGCTGGAATTTTTTGACGACAAGTTACTGGTGTCGGCATATTATGTGCTTGCAATGGCTGAGACTGCCTCAAATCTGGCCCGCCTTGACGGTTCGGTTTACGGTGAAAGGGTCGCGGGTGAAAGTATAAGGGATCAGTATGCACTCACCAGGTCTGAGAACTTAACCGGGGAGACCAGGAAAAGGATAGTAGGTGGCAACCAGGTGCTGGCTCACGGATATGCGGAGGATATCTATCAAAAAGCAAGGTCTCTCAGGAAAATGATAACTGGCAGCTTCAGCAGGGATTTCCGGAGGGTCGGCATCATCCTGTCGCCTGTTACTCCCAATACCCCGCCACCACTTGGCAGCAGCCTGAAGAATCCAATGGTCATGTATTTGTCCGATGCCTATACTGTGGGATTCAGTCTCGGTGGACTGCCAACTTTATCCGCTCCGTTGGGGACTGGTACGGGGATACAGATAACAGCAGAAAAAAACGGGGAGGAGAGCATCCTGAAGTTTGCAAAATATTTAAAAGATATTCTCTGATGGAGAAAGATATGTTAACCGGCGAGCTGGAACTGCTCGGACTGGAGGTGGTAATCGGTGTTGAAACTCATATAAGGCTTAATACCTCAACAAAGCTTTTCTGCTCCTGCCCGAACAGTGAAGTTGACCGGCCCAACCACAACATCTGTTCTGTATGCACGGGACAAATGGGGGTCCTGCCTGCAGTGAACAGGGAGGCTGTAAGGAAGGCTGTGGCCTTTGGCAAAGCGATAAATTCGAGCATGCGCAACACTGTCATATCGTGGGACAGGAAGCATTATGAATATCCGGATCTGCCTAAAAATTTTCAGCTTACCCAGTTCCGGAAACCTGTAATACCTGACGGCATGGTTGAATGCTACAGGAATGATGGATCTGTTTTTGTTGTTGATATTGAACAGGTGC
>SLOS01000150.1 GCA_007132365.1 Bacteroidales bacterium
GCCATACATCCCAGGGATGGATTCAGGTATGCATTCGAGAACGGGGCTGATTTTGTATGTGCCGGCATGTACGACTTCCAGATGGTTGACGATGTAAACATAGCCCTTGAAATCCTGAACGGTCACATACCACGTGACCGGCTCTGGAGGGCATGATTTGAAGTTATCTGTAGGATAACCAAGGGTTTCATGCCTGCATGAACTGCTCCCGGATCCTGTTCATTATAAAAAGGTTTCCATACCACCTGTTATGATTCTGACCCCTTCAACAAATGGCCCGATATTCAAAACCTTCTCTGCCATTTCTGAAAGTGGCCGGCCGGCAACAAAGCAATCCTCAAAGAGAACCCCTGAAATATTGTTTGTTTCACTGAACCCCTCGAGTGAGACAGGCCCCTTGTGAAACCAGGAAACATTTCGGACCGTCACGTTCCTTATCCTGCCCGGAAGATCATTCCCGTATCTCTGACCTTCGGTTATGATCAGCTCAAAAAGTTTTTCGTCGGCCTGCTCAACCCTTAAATCTTCAAACAGGATATCACTTATCAGGGAGGGCCCGTCACAAACAATGCTGAAGCCACTGTGGCCATCAACCCTGCTGCCGCCCCTTGAGAGAAGTATGTCGTTATTCCTTGCCACTACATTCCTGATGTACGGGCCTCTTGTCTCAAAGCCGATAGTAACCCCGTCGCTGAATGCAAATCCAACCATCGTATTATTCTCAATAAGGATGTCTTCAACTACATGATCCGGATCGGGTGATTTGATCGCTACACAGTCGTCGGTGCACCGGAAAAAACAGTTGCTTATTGTTACATTCTGAGAACCTACCGGATTTATACCGTCACCGCTGGGCCCGAAACTTATTACCTTTACATCATCAAATCTAACATTCCTGCTGGCTGTAACCGTATTTATCCATCCCCGCCCGTTCCTTATTGTAATACCCTCGAAAACAACGTCTTCAGAGTTGTCCACTCTTACCATGCCGGAGTACTCAAATGCCCCATCCAGGATTCCCCTGCCGGTAATCCTGATATTATTTGCCCCGTCTATCCTGATACCGCCGTAAACAATTGCCCCCGGGGCAATATAGAGGGTCTGGTTGTCTGCCATTGTGATGTAGCCCGGATGGTGCCTTCCGGGGCCGAAATAGATCACACCGGGGTCATCAGGAGAAGGGACATCCTTCTCGAACGGGTTTGAAAAAAAACAGAGAGGCGGCAGGTCATCAATTTCAATATAAAGCTTGTCCGGTCCCGGAAGCTTGAAGCTCAGAACATTCCCGTCAATTTCCGGTTCAATGCCCCTGCTTGCAGGACGCACTCTTGCAACGGAAATATTTCCGGGTACCCGGACAGATACATCTATCGGCCCATCACAGGCGAAACTTGCAATATGAACCTCCTGCTGTATCGCAGTATAGGGTCTGGCAGTAAACCAGTCGGGCAGGCTCTCAATATCCATTGATGTAAGCAACTTCTCAGTCCATATCTCCATCCCGTTTACATCCACCATATATGTGTCGCTGCGCTCCGCCCCGGGAACCGCAGGATAGGGATAGACACCCCGGAGATTTTCATTGCAGCCATGAAACAATATTACCACAATGAGAATAATTACAGCCCTGAAAATAAAAAACCTTTCCATAACAATAAGTATTTGACTTATAACTTATTCCTTCCGGTTCACCCCGGACCTTTTATCTGAAAGAGAATACCATATCATTGTCGCTCCCGGTTCCCTCAACCACAGCATACCTGGAGCCATTGATATTTTCGGTATATAATACGCTCAGCTCATAACTGTTGTTCACTGCTGTGGCTTTGGATGCACCCTCCGGAAAGGGAATCCTGACCCTGAATTTATTAAAAAGTCCGGAAGTTTCAAGATAAACCTTCTTCTCTTCAGCGTTGTACCTGTAGGTGTAATTAACATGATCTCCATCCCCTCCGTATCCCACAGTTAAACTGACGGTGTCAACACCGGCAAAATACCACCTTGGAGAAATTTCAACACTCCTGAAAAGAACATCTGTGTCAACCACGCCTGCCAGGCCCTCTACAAGAGCACTCACAAAGGCAGCCTGGCCCCATTCATCCGGAATGGCTTCCCTCTGCCTGGTCCCGTCGCGATTTACACATCCCGGCAACCGGCGGCCGTTCATGTTCATTATCATATCCAGACGTTTCAGCTGCTCTATACCGTAATTTTCATATCCATTCTGAAGCGCTGCTTTGGCAAGCTCACCCCCCACCAGCGGTAAGACTGCCCCATTCATGTATTCACCCACAACATAATTACCGAACCTGGGCTCAATCGGCGGATAGATGCCATACCACTCTGCAACCGATTCGTGTTTTGTCTTTTCATAGAGCTCCATGTATGATTCAAGTATGGATGCGGTCATCTCCGGGGTAGGAGCACCTCTGTTAATATTGTAGGTATTTGACAGGCTGATGCTGTTCACCGGGTCAGTGTCAATATGGTCAGGTATCGGGTCTTCGGTTACGAAATGTGAGTAAAACCTCCCGTTCCAGCAAAGGGTATTAAGACGGTGCCTGAAAAGCTTGCCCTGCAGTTCCCATTCATTGGCAGAAACCGTATCACCCGTAACCCTGAACATTTCTGCAAGCTGCATACTGGCTGCAAACATACCGCTGTTATCACCGTGCATGATCCCTTTAGGGGTGTTTTCATCATTGCCAATATGGTACCTGAGCCGCTCCACCCCGGTCATCCCGTCAGGTGCAGAACTGAAATCCCAGGTATCGATGGTATACGGGCGTTTTACCAGAAGATGCTTGTCTGACCACCGCAAGGGATGTGACATCAGGTATTTCATTCCCCTTACGAGAACCGGGAGCGATGTTTCAAGAAAAGCTGTATCACCCGTCACCTGCCAGTTGGTATATGCACCCTCAACCATAAGATATTCAAGGTCAGCCTCCATAGGCATCCTGAACAGGAATATTTCCTGGTTAACATCAACATAATAGAACTTCCTGTCAAAGACATTTGTATAGTAAAGCTGCCCTACGGGCCTGGTACGGTAGGATTCCCAGTAATCATAATACATACCCAAAGGAGACTGCCTTTCCATAAAAAATTCAATATAGCTTGCCATATCCTTCTCCCAGTATTTGTATGCCTTCATGACATGGATATGGTCCCTGACCCAGGAGATCAACATCCGGCGCTCCCGGCCGTTCAGCATGACATCCCGTATCCGGGCCTCTGAATGAACCCATTCCTGATCAGAGGGATCAGACTCATCCTGGTTTTCTGTTTCTATGAGAGCCTGCCTGTAAAGGTTCCTTTTGAGATCATCCAGGAGAATTGCATAGACTCCGGCTTCATCGCTGAAAAATGCCTGATTGTAACTTGTAAGGCAGAAAATGAATCCAAACACGATTGATAAAAAAATCTTTTTCACCATATAGCTAGTTAGTTTAGTTAGTACACAATAAAGATATAAATTATTATATTTGAACAGACTGTTATTTATTGTATGATCCAGGCAGCGTTAAGAGCATTGAAACCTGCCCTTCCTAAATATAAAAAAAAGAAAACCATGAAACTCAATCGTCGTAGCTTTATCAGGGGGTCAGCTATCGCTGCCGGGGGACTTCTGATCCCGTCCGCATACTGGACCTGTAAAAGGGAAAAAGATCCCGGCATTTATGATCTTGTTATTTATGGCGGAACATCATCGGGTATTATCGCGGCTGTCCAGGCCGCAAGGATGGGATTGTCAGTTATAATAGTAGAGCCCACAAGTCACCTCGGGGGATTGACTACCGGTGGTCTGGGCCGGACTGACGTCGGAAGGGCTGATGCCGTTGGAGGTATGGCAATGGAATATTATGAACGTATCCTGAAATATTACGATAACGATGATAAATGGATCTACGAATCAAAAGATATTCCTGAGGACCGGAATGCAATGTTCGTATTCGAACCTCACGCAGCCCTGCAAGTTTATAAGGAAATGCTGACGGAAGAATCTGTTCCGGTCAGGACCGGGGAACGGCTTATTCTGAACTCCGGAGGAGTAGAAAAAAAAGGCAACAGGATCACCGCGATTGTTACAGAAAAAGGTAATGTCTATAATGGTAATCTTTTTATTGATGCAACCTACGAAGGAGACCTGCTTGCAATGGCCGGAGTTTCATACCACGTGGGACGTGAGGCTAACAGAAAATATGACGAAACCCTCAACGGTATTCAGAAAGTGAGGACACATAACCATATATTTCCGGGTTTTGTTGACCCTTATGTAATTGAAGGTAACCCGGCAAGCGGACTACTGCCAGGGGTTCATGATGAAGATCCGGGGATTGACGGTGAAAGCGATCACAGGGTTCAGGCCTACTGTTTCAGAATGTGCCTGACTGATGTTGCTGAAAACCAGATCCCTTTTGAAAGACCTGCAGGTTATGACGAAATTGAATATGAGTTGTTGTTCAGGAATTTTGAGGCCGGTGAAAACCGCATACCCTGGCTCCCGGGAATGATGCCCAACAGAAAGACCGATACCAACAACCGCTGGGGTTTTTCCACCAACAAGATAGGGATAAATTATGATTACCCCGATGGCAGTTACAACAGGAGAGCCTCAATCATAGAAGAACAGGAGTTTTATCAGAAAGGCCTCATGTGGACCCTTGCAAATCATCCGCGTGTGCCTTCCCACATAAGGGAGGAGGTAAGCAAATGGGGACTGGCGGCGGATGAATTTATTGAAACCAATGGCTGGCCAACCCAGATATACGTCCGCGAAGCAAGACGTCTCATCGGTGAATATGTAATGACTGAACAGGACTGCAGGCGAATAAGGATAGCGTCAGATCC
>SLOS01000154.1 GCA_007132365.1 Bacteroidales bacterium
ATGTGCCCAAAACCACCGCCGTCAAAAAATGGGTTTCCGGCTAAAATCAGGCACAAAAATAATTATTTTTTGGAGGTTTAAATTATCCGGGGATTAACTGAAAGTAACAAATTGGTTCTTTATTCCTTTTAAGCCGGGATCTGAAATATTTTTATCTAAAAAGGCTAATTATAATTTTTACTTGCTGTTGGGCATTTTTTATTGTTTTTTTGCTGATAATACATGATAAACCCAACAACTTCTGATATGCAAAAAATAATTATTATTCCGGCATTGCTATTTGCAATGACTTTTTATATTGAAGCACAGGACAGGGTTACCGGGCGCAACTTTGCTACCCGTTCGGAAGTAATCGCGCAGAATGGTATGGCTGCCACCAGCCACCCGCTTGCCACCCAGGCAGCCCTTGATATCCTCAAGGCAGGAGGAAGCGCTGTAGATGCAGCTATTGCCGCCAATGCCGTGCTCGGACTGATGGAGCCAACCGGCTGCGGTATCGGAGGCGATCTGTTCGCGATAATCTGGGATGCGGATAGTCAGAGATTGCACGGACTAAATGCGAGCGGCCGTTCCCCGAAAGGGCTGACAAAACAGTATTACCTGGATAACGGGTATGAATATATACCCTCTTCAGGAGCACTGTCGGTGAGTGTTCCGGGCACAGTGGACGGGTGGTTTGAAATGCATAATAAATTCGGGAAGCTGGACATGGAAGCCATACTTAGGCCGGCAATTGACTATAGCCGGAAAGGATTTCCCGTAACGGAACTGATTGCTCACGAACTGGACCGTTCTGTTGGCAGATTGGCGCACTTTCCAAATTTCAGGGAAACCTATATGCCGGAAGGAAGAATGCCGGCAAAAGGTGAAATCTTTCGTAATCCCTACCTTGCAGATACTTATGAAACCATTGCGAGAGAGGGCAGGGACGCTTTCTATAAAGGAGAGATTGCAAGAACTATTGAAAGATATATAAAAGAGAATGGCGGATTTCTGAGTTATGAGGATATGGCTTCGCACACCAGCCAATGGGTAGATCCTGTTTCAACGAATTACAGGGGTTATGATGTGTGGCAGTTGCCACCGAACGGACAGGGCATAGCTGTGCTCCAGATACTCAACATCCTTGAAGGATATGATATTGCTTCAATGGGACTTTACAGCGCAGAATACCTTCACACTTTCGTGGAAGCTAAAAAACTGGCTTTTGAGGACAGGGCGCACTACTACGCTGACATGGATTTTAGTCCCGTCCCCGTTAAAACCCTCATATCCAAAGAGTATTCCGACGAGAGACGTAAACTGATAAATCCTGACCGTGCAGCAAGGCGTTATGATCCGGGTATCATGGAAACTCCCAGTACAATCTATTTAACAGTGGCCGATAAAGAAGGTAATATGGTTTCACTCATTCAGAGCAATTATCGTGGAATGGGCAGCGGCATGACACCTCCCGGGCTAGGTTTTGTTATACAGAACCGTGGTGAAGGTTTTACGCTAAAACCCGGATACTTCAACACATATGAACCGGGAAAAAGGCCGTTCCACACAATAATTCCGGGATTTATAACGAAAGACGGGCTACCCTTCATGAGTTTCGGGGTTATGGGCGGTGCCATGCAGCCGCAGGGCCATGCACAGATTGTTGTAAATATGATAGATTTCGGCATGAATCTTCAGGAAGCCGGCGATGCCCCCAGGATTCAGCATTCCGGTTCCTCTGAACCAACCGGTCAGCGAATGACGGATGGCGGAGTGGTGATGCTGGAATCGGGATTTCCTTATGAAACGATCCGCGCGCTTATTGAAAAAGGGCACAGGGTACAATGGGCGGTGGGGCCCTACGGCGGTTACCAGGCGATAATGAGGGACAACCTGAACAATGTCTACTATGGCGCCTCTGAATCAAGAAAGGACGGTCAGGCTGCAGGATTCTGATCCGGTATGATTATGGGCCATAGAATATCCTGACAAGCTGGCTGACTGCAACTACATTCGCATCTTCATAGATGTAACCTGCCGGACATCCCTAATATTAAGCATCATAAAATCATTTGGTTAAAAACTCTGATTTTTGTATCTTAGCAAAATATGACATGTTTAATATTAATAAAAACAAGCTGACATTATGAAAAAGCCGGAAATGATGATCATGACCCTTATTATTATGTTTTCACTTATTCCCGGTGCATGCGGTGGTGGCGCGGCGGACAGGGTCAGGCAGGAGCAGCTGAATGAACGCAAACAAAACACTTCCGAAAACCTTAATGATATTCTTCACGATATCGAAGAACGCATTGAAATTGCAGAGTATCATATGGAAGAGGCCCAGGGTGAATTGCAGGAAGAACTCGAAGAGTTAAATTCTGCATTAAAGGAACAGAAAGAAACTATTGAAAAAGAACTGGAATTAATAAGCGAAGCTACCCTGGAAACCTGGAATGATGTGATAGACAATACTTCAGAAACAATCCGGCAAGTACGTTCCGAAACCAATGAGATAACCAGGAAACTCCGCGATCTGCTCGAAGATTAGCGGTCAGTTTGTAATCCCTTTATTTCATGATGTTCCATCTTACAGCATATTACTTATAACTGCACGTTCGTTCCAGGCAAAGTTCTGCCTTGTTGTGATCTGGATGCGGCCTGAATATTACATTTTACAAAGCGATCAGATTCTTATGTTGCAATGAAACATCATCTTTTTATCCTTAGCTTAACTTTTTTATACTTTTCAATGAATTCCAATGAATCCAGAAAGTTAACTTCCGGAATGCTTGATGATTGGCTGGATACAACAAACCTTTCGCTGGTTAAATCATCCGTGATTATCGTCACCAGGTAGGCTTTGGCCCTATCCTTGTTTGCAGGGAAAAAGATGCTTTTAATATGGTCCCTGACTTTAACCTCCCTGATTCTGTTATAATCGAAAAAAGTCTCGAACCCGCTGATTGTTTTTTTTATTCCGTTAAGGGTAACGTCCAGTTCACCAAGTTTCTCAAGCTTCATGTTAACAGTCCGGGAAAAAATTACCAGCCCGATGAAAATTATAAGCCATAGAGCAATTAAAGTAATAAAAAAAACATCTGATATGTTTAACCTTTCAATTATGGCCCATGAAAAGCCAAGGAAAGGAAAGATCATTACTACTAAAGCATAAATCAACTTATTGATTATCCCTATTTTATAAAGAGAAACTTTTCCTGATTTTAATATTTCAAATTTACTCATTGATTCAATTTAATATAAAACCCCATTTTATCGGGATGATCGTATATATAACAATCACTGTCAAGGTTTCTCATCATAAATAACGAGATAATATCCCCTCCTGCAACCCATGTAAATATGATCCCAAAAAAGAGCAGGGAACTATTTCCCGATCCGATTGCAATTAATGAAGGGAGGATTCCCATGACTAACAGGGGTAACGCCGTTCCTATTCTGTAATGTTTTGCTTTTAACGGTTGCCTGCAGTGACAATAGGGAGCAAGAAATTTCCAGTTAAATCCGAATTTGATCGAATTAAATCCATCCTTAACAAACAGACTCCAGCCAATACCATGCAACAACTCATGCGCTGCAATACCGATCAGGATAACCGGAATAAAATATTTTACCAAAAATACCAGGCCCGACATTAGTGTCTTATAGTCCCATATCAGAATAAACGGGCCTGAAAAGACCAGCACAATGGGTATTATCATAACCAGGATTAATAAATGGACCCGTCCGGCAGCCATTGTGAATTCAATAATATTCCTGTTCTCTTTATCCAAAGCTTGAAATCAATATCCCATAAGGAATGAATTATCGTGGTAAAACGGCCGTGAGTTTAATATCCGCCTGTAAACAAATTTATATGAATTTTTCTAATATGTTCTAATTTATATATTTTTACAATTATAATCACCTGCACAAATAAATTATTACAGCATTTTCAAAGAATGAACGAATCAAACAAAAATATAATCAATTTAAATTGTTCGAGTTGTAACACAATACTTATGATTAAAGCAAATTAAAACAACAGTTGCTAACCCTTAAAAATTAATTATTATGAAATCTGTAACCCGATTAGCTTGCCTTTTTCTGTTTATGCTTAGTCCGTTGGTAAATGCACAGGAATGCCCTATGTATTTCCCTGATCAGATTGGTACTGTGCGTGAGATGAAATCTTATGACCAGCGGGACAGGCTGACATCAATCACCAGGCAGGAAATTATTGATAAAACAGTAAGTGGAAATGATGTCCGGGTAACAGTCCGGACAACCAGTTTTGATAATGATGAAAATGAAATCCTTACCGGTGATCTTGAAATTATTTGTGAGGACGGTGTTTTCAGGTTTGACCTTAGAGATTACCTTGATCCGAATACACTGGCTGCCTATGATGATATGGGTATTGAAATAACTGCCGACAACCTCCTTTACCCTGCAAATATGAGTGCTGGTGATCAATTGCTTGATGGAGAACTTCAAATGGTCGTCAAGAGCGGGCAAGCAACAATATTAACAATGGTGCTTACCATTTCCAACAGGAAAATCGAAGGAATTGAAGACATTACAACTGATGCAGGGACTTTTTCCTGTTACAAGATAAGTTATGACATCTCCACAAAGGCAGGATTTATTACAACCAGCAGCAGTGCTGTAGAATGGCTTGCAGATGGTGTCGGATTCGTTAGAAATGAGACATATAACAGAAGAGGAAGGCTGACCGGCTACTCGGTACTTACAGATCTTCGAAAATAAGGAACCATTACCGGATAATATTATTATTATTTGGTTTTTAATTACTAACTTAACCCTAACCTTAACTTTAACCTTAACCTTAAC
>SLOS01000344.1 GCA_007132365.1 Bacteroidales bacterium
AGCGGATTTTCAAGGTCGCGTTCACCGGAGTATCTTTTTTCGCCACCCAGCCAGGTGGTTTCTGAACCCCAGTAAACATCCTCTTCAGGCTCCCATACATCTTCACGCCCACCAGCAAAGCCAAAAGTTTTGAATCCCATAGATTCCAGTGCTACATTACCGGTGAGTATCATTAAATCTGCCCATGATATTTTCCGGCCATACTTCTGCTTTATCGGCCAAAGCAGCCTGCGTGCCTTATCAAGGTTGGTATTATCCGGCCAGCTGTTGAGCGGCGCAAAGCGCAGCTGCCCTGACCCTGCACCGCCACGGCCGTCACCTGTGCGGTATGTACCTGCGCTGTGCCATGCCATACGGATGAAAAATGGCCCGTAATGACCGAAATCGGCCGGCCACCAGTCCTGGGAATCGGTCATTAGCTTGTTAAGATCTTTTTTTACCGCCTCAAGGTCCAGGCTTTTAAATTCTTCCGTGTAGTTAAAATCTTTACCCATAGGGTTGGATTTGCAAGATTGCTGACGAAGAATGTTTAATTTTAACTGATTCGGCCACCAGTCCCGGATCCCGGTTCCGCTGCTTCCAACATTGTGTTTTCTGGTAGCCCCGGTAACGGGGCATTTGCTGTTGCTATTAGAATTGCTTTCCATGTTATAATAATTTTTATTAGTATTCGAATACTCAAATATACAAAATAGTATATGTAATATTTACGCGGACTCGGATTATGATGTAAATAATCAATCCGGTTTATAGTGAACTGTTTAGTTATTAGTTACTTTTCGTCCAGAATTATTTGCTATTCTACTACAATATATTCAAATGCATAATATTTTCCCGGCTCAAGTTCAGGCATCCAGTTGCCAAGATCCACAACTTCTCTTCCTTCGGGCAGTTCAACTCCTTTGTAAGAGGTCTCAGCTATCAGATTGCCATTCATTGTTTTAACAAGCACATGGACATCAACTGTGCGTGATTCACCTTTGTTCATGACAATTACCGGAATTGTGTCGCCGGGTCCATATACAATATCCACATTTTTGCTGCCGGCCAGAACCGGCTGAAATACCATCTCCATTGCATGATACCCCAGCTTGGCATGGTTCTGATAATCCAGCAATGGTTTCATATATGTGGCAGTATTGCCGCCACCCCTGAGCGGACACCAGTTCATCCCATCAAAATCCAGCCATCTTTTTTTGCGGTATGCCTCATACACAGTCAATGCCTGCCAGGCCTGACTTTCCTGCCACTCATCAAAACCCAGGATCCTGCCAATGCTTCCTTTATCATAATATATTTCATAAGAATACATGCGGTGCCAGGGTTTACCACGGCTGAGATTCCAGTTGGCCTGAGCAATTGTCTCCTCACTTTCGTAATCAAACCATGCATGGGTATTGCTTTCCAGATAGTCAGTCCGAACCTCAAGTTCAAGACCTCTAAATTCATGCATGCCCGGAATATTACGTAAAGAGGTCCACTCCTGGCCATAGCCCATGACTCTTTCCATGGTTCCCCTTGCAAGCAACGGGGAGGTCCACACAGGATAGGTATCATCATCATTTGCTGGAAACCAGGTTCCGGCTATTGTGTTATTAAACTCTCCGGTCATCGTGGTCATATCGGCTGAAGGGGAGATCAGGCGCGACTGGTCAACCCTGGCAATACTGTCATGCACCTGCTGAAACCAGTCAATGGTGTACCGCGGGTGGTTACCAGGCTGCCAGACGACTATGCTCGGATGATTGCGCAGGGGTTTCACATATAAGGAGAGCCCTTCAAGATCAAAATTTTCCGTTGTACCAACACGGATCCAGGCAGGTGTCTGCCATAAAAACATGATGCCCATCTGATCTCCTATCTGTGCGAGCCGGCGGTCATTTACTCCTGCGATCCATTTGTCATGTACCGACATGCGCAATGCATTGCCATTCATTTTTTTGGTCAGCAGAATATCATGAACCCACCTGGAATTCGGTGGACTGAACATCCATTGTGCTATGCGCTCCATGGGATAATGGTGGCCGAAAATCAATGGCCCGTTAAGCATCTCCGGACGATTATTGATCCTGAAGGTGCCACCATCCTGGCTTACGGTCCGCAATCCCGTGGTAAGCACATAGTCATCTACTACATTTCCAGAAGCGTCCTGAAGCAGCATGTGAACCTTGTAAAGCCGGGGTGTTTCTGTAGTCCAGAGCCCGGGTTCAGGTATGATGACATTCTCGGTCACTGACATGACCTTTCCTGCTTCAAGGTTGACAGGCCTGGATGATTCACCTGAAGGTATATCCGACTCTTCCGGATACCATTTGTATACACGGGTGATAAGACTGCCACTGAAAGACTTCCCGTTATAGGAATCAGCTTCAACCTCCAGACGCAGATGAGCAGGATCATCCACGTTGACTGTATAGGCAAACACATCCTTTATATATGCAGTGGCCGTAAGTTCTATATCCATTAAACCGGCAAACCAGCCTGTAAAACGATCTGAACTCATATGATCCCGAACAAAATCAACCTGGTAAGGATCAACCTTTACAGCAATCAGGTTTTCCTGATGGGGTTTTAAAATGCCTGTAATATCAATTTGTTCAGGATAGCGCCCCACCTTTTTAAGATATTCTCCATTTACAGATATACTGGCTGAAGGCCGGACAGTTTCTATATTAAGTACGGCACGCTCATAATCCCCCACCTGAACAGTTTTTCGCAGATAAAGAGATTCCCCCCGGCGGCGTTCGCCACCATGGGCATATCTGGGGTAGGGAACAACCTCCCAATCCGAGTCATCGTAACCTGTTAAGCTAAATCCATTGGGATCGGGTCTCAGCCTGAAATCCTGATCAATAAATGTTTCAATAAAAAAGGGATGCCTGCGTTCTTCCAAACCGGTCACCTGGTCATAACCCACACCCCATATATTATCAATTACCACTTCTCCGGCGGTCTCAACCCCAAAGAAATCTGTTTTAACCGGGAACCCATCAACAGACGGGGAAGATAAAGGCACATAGCCGGCAAGCAGTTTACCGTTAACATAAAAATTATATTTTCCCCTGACCTTCTCATCAGAGGCCAGTGGAACACGGCCGCTCTTATCATAGAATTCCACCATACTCAGGGCAGCCCTGAAAGCCGGGTCAGATGCGCCAGTATAGAAAACCCTGACATAACGCCCTTTATTTCCGCCCTTTAGCGAAACTTCTGTCCATTGATCCAGAGAGGAGGTTTCTGAACCGGAAACCGGAAACCACTTTTTCTTGTCTGCCGACATCTCCAGCATGAAATTGTAAAGACGGTCATCTTCCCGGCAAAAAGCCAGTCTCGCACCGGATAATTCCCGTTCACCACCAAGATCGAAAGCGATCCATTGAGGATAATCAGTTGAACCGGCCATCCAGTAGTTCCATCCGATAGTGGCGTAAGATGCAGGAAAAAACAGCCCCAATTCCGGTATATCCTCACTTGAAGCCTCAACATCGGTCCGTGACATGTCCGGAACCAATCCGCCGTCCGGGTCCAATTCAATTTTAAAATCATAGAACTCACCGGGAATATAATCTCCCGCAGGTATTTCAACACCATCCACTACATAAAAAAACCGGCCCTCCCCGTTAAACCCTACCACAACATGATCAGATAGCTGAAATGTTGCCCGCTGAAAAGTTTCCGGGATTTTAGCTCTCCATGTCATCTGCAATCTCCAGGGCTGACCGGGAAATTTCCTTACAATAGAGTTGTTTTTGAGTATCAGATGACCGTCTTCTATGCTGGTACCCTCTTTGTCCAGCCAATGCTTAAGTTTTACGGCCTCTTCTTCACGCTGCCCTTCCCTGTAGCCCAGATATTTCCAGTTATCCAGATTAATTTTCTGCCTTATTTCCGGTAATGGCTGAGGCTTAAGTTTATCCAGGATCACAGCCACTTCATCATCATGAACAATTTTCCTGTTTAAATACGGATCATCAAAAAATCTCCTCCCGTATTCAGCCCATTTTCCCAAATATTCAACACGCATTTCAGTATCAAACACTTCTGTCTCACCCTTGAAATCAGTTTCCCCGTCAGCCGCCGGATCACTGCTCACGTAACGTAATTCAAAAGCCCGTGAGATCTGTTGCTTTTCATTCGCTGATGGTTGTCCGGAAATATTGGAACCAATATGTATCTGAATAAAAGATAGGCATATCAGAGTTGTTGAGAACAATAAAAATTTTTTCATCTGTTCATATTTATTTGTTTAAGGTCAGATGAATGTCAAATCTGACCAATATTGCTAAATGGGTATTGGATTGCATGTGAGATTGACCGAAGGTAAAACTCTCCATGTAATGATCATCTTCGTGCGTGGATTTCTTAACTCGCCATCAAATATAACAATTTTTGCATTGCTCCTATTTACCTGATCTACAATAAAACGTCACGAGGTATTTTAGCTCTATCATTTTTGGTTTCAAGTAATTTTTTAAGGCTTCCTGCTGACTTAAAATACAAAATTGACCCGGTGGGTTAATTTAGCGAGGGGCCAGGTTGCAAATTCAAATCCAATTTCCATATTAAGCCAACGCCTATAGATTATTTCCTCTATTATTAGTAAATTGCAAATACGTAAAATTAAAGATCCATATAACATTCGCAAGTTCTAAACTAAACATAGCATTTTGTAATGCCTGAAAAACAAGAGGTCATTGATTACCTAAAAACCAACAAGAGGTTGTTCAGAAAACAATTTAGCGTTGTTAAAATTGGTGTTTTTGGTTCTTATGCACGTAACGAGCAAACCGAAAACAGCGATATTGATATTATAATTACTATGCC
>SLOS01000125.1 GCA_007132365.1 Bacteroidales bacterium
CTCCAGGGATGACCGGCGGAAAAAGGGAGATCATGGATGAGTTCCTTTTCAGGTTGCGTGCTGTGCTTGCTTCAAGGAACAATAAGTATATCTTACTGAATGCCCCCGATGATAATCTGGAAAAAATAATCAGCGCCATTCCCGGGATGAAGAGTCCTACCGTGCTGCCTCTTGCCTTAAAAGGCTGGAGTTCTGTTCATTCTGTAGTAAATGAAAATGACTTCTGGCAGGTTATCGGGAAGCTTCGCGAGTATGGAGCCGAAGGTATATTAGTAATCCCGATAGAAAAAATGATTGTCTAACAAAAAAAATGGATTATGCAGATTGTTATTAATCCGCCCGTTAACGAATGGGAAAAACTTTGCAGCCGGCCTTTGCTGGATTTTTCCAGGCTTGAAAAAGAGGTCAGGGCTATTATGGAGGATGTCAGAACCGGAGGGGACGAAGCACTCCGGAGATTCAGCAAAAAATTTGATGGTGTTGAGGTTAATGACCTTAAGGTTTCTGAGGATGAACTGCAGGATTCGGGAAATTTCCTTGACCAGCGATTGAAAGATGCAATCAGCCTGGCAGCGAAAAATATAGAGACATTTCACAAGGCCCAGAAGCCCCGGGAAGTTAAAGTGGTTACTATGCCCGGAGTTGAATGCAGTATGAAATACCTGCCGGTTGAAAGGGTCGGGCTTTATATCCCAGGCGGAACCGCTCCGCTTTTTTCAACTGTACTTATGCTTGGTATTCCCGCGCGTATAGCCGGATGCAGCGAAGTTGTCCTATGTACCCCGCCGGGTAAATCGGGCAGGATACACCCTGCAATCTTATATGCAGCTTCCAGATCATCTGTTACTTCCGTTTATATGGCCGGGGGTGCGCAGGCTATTGCTGCCATGGCCTGGGGCACCGAAAGTATCCCGAAGGTTGATAAGATTTTCGGACCGGGTAATCAGTGGGTAACAATGGCAAAACAGTTAGCTGCCAGTGCGGGAATTGCCATAGATCTGCCTGCCGGCCCTTCTGAAGTGGCCGTGATAGCGGACAAATCAGTACCTCCTTCCTTTTTGGCAGCGGACCTTCTTTCCCAGGCTGAGCATGGTGAAGACAGCCAGGTTATGCTGTTAACCACCGAGAAGGATATTATTGAACCGGTACAGATTGAAATCGAGCGTTTACTGAACAGGCTTCCCCGAAAGGAAATAACAGGTAAAGCTCTTGATCACTGCAGAATGATCGTTTTTGAACAATATGATGTTTTAATGGAGTTTATTAATGCTTACGCACCTGAACACCTTATTATTGCAACTTCCAACTACAGGCAACTGGGAGAAAAGGTGCGCAATGCAGGTTCTGTTTTTCTTGGTAATTACACTCCTGAAAGTGCCGGTGATTACGCTTCAGGCACCAACCACACGCTGCCTACAAATGGTTCTGCCCGGGCATGGAGCGGTGTCGGCACGGGTGCTTTTATGAAAAGAACTAGTTTCCAGGAAATATCTGCAGAGGGTCTTCAGGTCCTTGGCCCGCTGGTGGAGTTCATGGCGCAGACTGAAGAGCTTGAGGCTCACAGGCAGGCAGTTAAGGTCAGGCTGGACTATCTTACCAATCAATCAAATGCATCATGGGATCAATCAATTCACTGATAAGGAAGAATGTAAGAAACCTGAAACCATATTCTTCAGCGAGAGATGAATATGAAGGAGAAGCTGCGGTTTTTCTTGATGCAAATGAAAATCCCTGGTTCCCCCCGCTTAACAGGTATCCTGATCCGCGGCAGCGTGCATTGAAAAAGATAATTTCCCGGATGAGGGCTGTCAGCGAGGAGAATATATTCCTTGGGAACGGAAGCGATGAAGCCATCGATATTTTGATAAGGGGCTTTTGTGAACCGGGAAGTGATAATGTTGTCTCGATTGACCCCAGTTATGGTATGTATGAAGTTACCGCTGCCATAAGCGGGGTGAGTTACCGCAAGGTACCTCTTAAGGATAATTTCGGACTTGATCAAGTTGCACTGAAAGATGCCGCGGACAATAATACCAGGATTATTTTTCTTTGCTCACCTAACAATCCAACAGGCAACAGCTTTTTGTACAGTGATATCAATGAGATATTCAAGTGGTATAGCGGACTGCTGGTTGTTGATGAGGCCTATATCGATTTTTCCGGTAAACCGGGGTTTTTAGGCGAGATAGAGAATTTCGAGAGACTTGTCGTATTGCAGACACTTTCAAAGGCCTGGGGCAGGGCAGGGATAAGACTTGGAATGGCATTCGGGAATGAAGAAGTGATCAGGGTTATGAACAAGATAAAGCCACCATATAACATCAACTCCCTAACCATTCAGGAAGCAATAAGAACTCTTGATAAAGAGGATGAAAAGAACCAGCGTGTAAAGGAAATAGTGGATACAAGAAATATGCTGGAAAAGAAGCTTGAAAAACTACCCATGGTAAGGAAAATATACCCTTCAGATGCCAATTTTCTGCTGGTCCGCGTGGATGATGCAGACAAACTGTATAAATACCTGTCCGACAACAAAATCATTGTACGTAACCGTTCAAAGTCAACAGGTTGTAAAAATTGTATCCGGATAACAATCGGCACCAGGAAAGAGATTGACCTGTTGCTGAAAACCCTGAATGATTATTAAATTGATAACTGTTCTATATGAAGAAGAAAGCACTGTTTATTGACCGGGACGGAACCCTGATCGTAGAACCTCCTGATGATTACCAGGTAGACAGCCTGGAAAAACTGGAATTTCTGCCCGGTGTTTTCCGGGCAATGTACAATATTAGCAGACATCTTGATTATGAGCTTGTAATCGTTACTAACCAGGATGGTTTGGGCAGTACAGGTTATCCCGAAGCTGATTACAATATAGTGCAGGATAAGATGCTTAAAACCTTTGAAAATGAAGGAGTGGTTTTTGACGATATTCTGGTCGACCGCTCATTACCGGAAGAAAACCTGCCAACAAGAAAGCCGGCTACCGGCATGCTTACCTCTTATATGAACGGTGAATATGATCTTGGATCCTCATGGGTAATCGGAGATCGCATTACCGATATCCAGCTTGCTTCCAACCTGGGGGCAAAGGGTATTCTTATAGGAGAGAGTTCAAGATGGGATGAAATAAGGAATGCGGCTCTTGAGGCAAGCTGCAGCCTGGTAACAAACAGCTGGGATGATATATTTCTGCATCTTCTTTTGCCGGAGAGGATTGCACTGGTAAAACGCGAAACATCGGAAACAAAAATTGAGGTTAAGCTTTCGCTGGACGGTAACGGTAAGGCAGATGTGGCAAGCGGACTCGGATTTTTTGACCATATGCTGGAACAGATTGCCCGTCACTCGGGATGCGATCTTATGATAAGGGTTGATGGTGACCTTTACAGGGATGAGCATCATACAATAGAGGACACGGGGCTTGCTCTTGGAAAGTCTTTTCTTCAGGCGCTCGGAGATAAAAGAGGTATTGAACGCTACGGTTTTTTTCTGCCCATGGATGATTGTGCCGTACTGGCAGGTATTGATTTCGGCGGACGCTCATGGCTTAACTGGAAAGCTGATTTTAAAAGGGAAAAAATAGGTGATGTGCCTACCGAGATGTTTTCCCATTTTTTTCATTCGTTTTGTGAAGAGGCAAAGTGTAACCTGTACATCAGGGCCACGGGAAAAAATGAACATCACAAGATAGAGGCCATATTCAAAGCTTTCTCGCGCTCAATCCGCATGGCGGTGAAACGGGAGGCCCTGAATTATGAATTGCCTACAACCAAAGGATTGCTATAGGGCATAAGGGCGTAACTTTCGCAAGACATGTTAAATAAATTGAAGTGAACCAGAAAATAATAATAATAAAATATAATGCCGGTAATATCAGGTCAGTAGATTTTGCCCTTCGCCGGCTTGGAGTTGCTGCTGAGATAAGTGATGACCCTGAAAAGATCAGGGCGGCGGACAAGGTAATATTTCCCGGGGTGGGAGAGGCTTCGGGAACTATGGATTATCTCAGGAAGCGGGGACTGGATGAGGTGATAAAACAGCTCAGACAGCCTGTCCTGGGTATATGCCTGGGAATGCAGCTGATGTGCAGCTATTCGGAGGAGGGAACTGCTGACTGTCTCGGTATTTTTAATACAGGGGTACTGAAATTTACCAGCGGAAAAGTACCCCATATGGGCTGGAATGCCCTCGAGGGGATAGCGGGAACCCTTTATGAAAAATTAAACAATGGCACATATGTATATTATGTCCACTCATATTATGTACCGGTAACTCCCGATACTACAGCAACCGGCTTTTACGGGGTCAGGTTTTCGGCCTCGATGCAGCGTGACAACTTTTATGCAACCCAGTATCACCCGGAGAAGTCCGGCAGATACGGTGAAACGATCCTGAAAAATTTTGTAAAACTATGATTGAGCTTATTCCCGCCATCGATTTGATTGATGGTAAATGCGTACGCCTCAGCAAGGGAGATTTTTCTAAAAAAACGGTCTACAGGGAAGATCCTGTTGATATGGCAATGATATTCGAAGATTATGGTCTAAAGCGCCTTCATCTTGTGGACCTGGAGGGGGCAGGAAAGGGGCGGCTGAAACATCTGAAGATCCTTGAAAAAATTGCCGTCAGGACAGAACTTGTTATTGATTTTGGTGGCGGGGTAAAGAACATTACCGATGCCCTCTCCATCATAAACGCAGGAGCCATGATGGTCTGCATCGGGAGCATGGCTGTTAAATCGGAGCATGAGTTTGACGGGGTGCTTGACCTTTTCGGTCCTGAAAAGTTGC
>SLOS01000348.1 GCA_007132365.1 Bacteroidales bacterium
AGGGTAATATTGTTCTCCCGGCAATTCTGTTTCAGCTTTTCCACCTGAACCCTGCTTAACTCCTCATGGATTGTAAGGTGCTGATTTACAGTGGGGACATTATGGTCGGCTGTGGCAACCGTTTTTTCAGGCCGGAAAACAACGGCTTCCCTCTCCTTTAGTCCGCCAAAAGCCTGCGGACTGGTGACCTCATGTATGAAATGACGGTCAATATAAAGCACAGAGGGTCCCTCCGGCACATTATGAACAATATGCCTGTCCCATATCTTGTCAAAAATTGTCTGTTTACTCAATTTTAAAGTTTTTGCTGCAATAAATACTCAATTCTCATGATATTTTACCAAGTGCATCCAGGAAAGCTTCGACTGATGCGGTAACAATATCAGTATGAGCAGAGAAACCATAATATATATCTCCCTTGTGCTCAACCTGGACATGGACTTTACCCAGGTCATCACTGCCCCTGGTAATGGCCTGTATCAAAAATTCTTCAAGCCTGACACGCCGTTTGAGAAGATTCTTCACGGCAGTAAATGATGCATCTATAGGTCCGTTACCAGAAGCAGTTTCAGTAAAAACATCACCTTTAAAACTAACCTGCACGGTTGCTGTAGGAATTGTTGATTTGCCGCACATAACCTGCAGGGATACAAGTTCAATGGGGCGCTTCCCTTTTTGCTTCTCCCTGCCGGCAAGTATCTCCAGATCCTCATCGCTTATGTCCTTTTTCTTGTCGGCCAGTTCAAGAAAGCGATTGTAAATATCATCAAGCTCTTTAGTTTCAAACTCATACGCCAGCAATTGCAGCCTGTGCTTAAGAGCTGCTCTTCCGCTGCGGGCCGTAAGGACAATTGCTGACTCTTTAACTCCAACTTCAGCGGGATCAATTATTTCATAGTTCTGCCTGTACTTAAGGACACCGTCCTGGTGAATACCGGAAGAATGGGCGAATGCATTCCTGCCCACTATTGCTTTGTTGGGCTGAACCGGCATATGCATAAGAGTGGAAACCAGTTTGCTTGATTTCATTATCTGCCTGGAATCAATACCTGTTTCAAAATCAAGTGCATGATGGCTTTTAATTGCCATCACAACCTCTTCAAGGGAGGTGTTGCCTGCGCGCTCACCTATCCCGTTTACAGTTACCTCTGCCTGGCGGGCTCCGTTCATTATACCGGAAAGAGTGTTAGCCGTAGCCATACCAAGATCATTGTGACAGTGCGTTGAGATTATGGCCTTATCAATGTTGGGAACATTATTTACCAGGAAAGCTATCTTCTCACCGTATTCGTATGGAAGGCAATAACCGGTGGTATCAGGGATATTGACTACCGTGGCGCCTGCCTTTATAACTGATTCGATCACCCTGGCAAGATATTCATTATCAGTTCGCCCAGCATCTTCTGCATAAAACTCCACATCGTCAACAAATTTTCTTGCATACTTTACAGCCTCGACAGCACGCTTGAGAATATCTTCGGGGTTTGAATTAAGCTTATGTTTGATATGGTATTCAGAAGTACCTATGCCCGTGTGGATCCTTTTCCTTTTTGCAAATTTTAAAGAATCGGCAGCCACCTCAATATCCTTGTTTACAGCTCTTGTCAGAGCACATATTACCGGAGCCTCAATGATTTTGGATATTTCAACAACCGAGTTGAAATCACCGGGACTGGAAACGGGGAAGCCCGCTTCAATAATATCCACTCCCAGTTTTTCAAGCTGGCGCGCAATTTCAATTTTTTCAATTGTGTTGAGCTGGCAGCCGGGTACCTGTTCACCATCTCTGAGAGTAGTGTCAAAAATCTGAATCTTACTGGTCATATCAATTGTTTTTAATTAATTTTTAGTTATGAATTCAGGCTAATATTTATCTGTTATAAGTTACTTATTTTCCGGACGTAACTTCCTGACCTCGGACCCTGCAAGCCACATCTCCGATTCACGCAACTCTTTAAGTTCTATTTCAAGCATATCCTTGTAGTTGTCCGCGCCGGTTGATTCCAAAACCCTTTTGCATTCTTCGCCGGATTTTACCTTATTGTAGAGATCAGTGAATACAGGCAGTGTCGCTTCCCTGAATTTAGGTCTCCAGTCTAGAGCACCACGCTGAGCTGTTGCACTGCAGTTTGCATACATCCAGTCCATACCCTTTTCATCAACAAGACGGATAAGGCTCTGGGTGAGCTCTTCAACGGTCTCATTAAATGCCTCACTCGGAGAATGACCATTCTGGCGCAGCACCTGGTACTGGGCATCCATTATTCCGGCCAGGGCACCCATCAATACACCACGCTCACCGGTGAGGTCACTATACACCTCAGATTCAAAGGTAGTCGGGAAAAGGTAACCTGAGCCAATAGCAATACCAAGGGCCTTGGTTCGCTCTTCCGCCCTGCCAGTGTAATCCTGAAAAACCGCATAACTTGAATTGATCCCTGCACCGGCCAGAAAATTTCTGCGCACACTGGTTCCTGAACCTTTTGGAGCACATAGTATGACATCCACATTGGGAGGTGGTACCACACCTGTCTGGTCCTTGTAGGTTATAGAAAAGCCGTGGGAAAAATAGAGCGCATCACCCTCGTTAAGACAGGACTTGACCAGGGGCCAGATCGAACGTTGTGCAGCATCGGATACCAGGTACTGAATTATAGTGCCTTTACCGGCAGCTTCCTCAATCGGAAAAAGAGTTTTACCCGGAACCCAGCCATCATTTACAGCCTTGTCCCAGTCCGCCTTGAATTCAGGAGCCTGTCCGACAATAACATTTATGCCATTGTCCTTCATATTAAGTGCCTGGGCAGGACCCTGCACACCATATCCGATAACTGTTACCAGCTCGTCCTTAAGAACTTCCCGTGCCTTTTCTATTGAAAATTCATCACGGGTTACAACGGTTTCTTCTACACCGCCAAAATTAATTTTTGCCATAATCATCAATTTTATTTTTATTATTGAGTGTCAATTTTAACATCAGGGTTTACACCATTTTTCACCAGTTTCCTGAGATAACTGTTGAGCGGTTCCTTTTTAAGCTTGTTGATCGCAACCCTGCCGGACCTTGTAAACTGGGTCACCCCGTAAGGATCAAGTTTATCAAACAATTCCTGAGTCTCATGCTTGTGGCCGGTCTTTTCAATTACCGCATATTCGGCTGTCATTTCAAGTATCCTTGCACCATATTGGCGAACAAGCTTTTCGATCTCGTTACCCTCAAAAAGGGCGGCGGTGGGAACCTTGTAGAGAGCAATTTCCTGATATATGATCTCATCCTGTGAGAAAGAATAGGCCTTCAGCACATCAATACGCTTTTCAACCTGCCTTACAAGAAGATCCACCTCTTCCCTGGTTGAATAGATAACGATGGTGAACTTGTGTATTCCCTCGATGGCTGATTCCGATGTTGTCAGGCTTTCAATATTTATATGCCTCCTGGTAAATACTGTGGTTATCTGATTCAGTATTCCAACACGATTTTCGGAAAAAATTGTCAGGGTGAATTCCTGTCGCATATTATTGTATTATTAATGTTTCTGATTATAAATAAAATTTATCTGTCCCAAAAGACCTGACTGCTATTCCAGTATTATATCTTCAACAGATGCTCCGGCCGGCACCATAGGAAAGACATTGCCTTCCTTTTCAACGACCACCTCGAGCAAAAACGGGCCCTCCGCACTTACCATTTTTTTGATAGCCTTATCCAGGTCATCCCGTTTTGTAACTTCAACTGAAGGAATATAATACCCTTTCGATATGGTCTGGAAATCGGGGTTTATCAGTTCAGTGGAGGCATACCTGTGGTCAAAGAAAAGTTCCTGCCACTGCCTTACCATTCCAAGGAAGTTATTATTAAGCAGGACTATTTTCACGGGTACCTTGGACTGGTATATGGTTCCAAGTTCCTGAATCGTCATCTGGAATCCGCCATCGCCCACAAAAAGACAGACCGGACGGTCAGGTCTGCCAAGTTTGGCACCTATGGCCGCAGGTAATCCAAAACCCATGGTGCCCAATCCGCCACTGGTTATGACGGAGCGGGACTGCCTGAACTTAAAGTAGCGCCATGCTACCATCTGGTGCTGTCCGACATCGGTCACCATGATGGCATCATCATTGAAGGCTTCGGAAACCCTTCGAACGACTTCTGCCATGGTAAGTTCAGGCTTTTCAGGATACAATTCACGTTCAATAAGCCTTTCATACTCTATCCTGTAACATGCCCGGAACTCCTCAAGCCATTCCTCGTGCTCATTATTACTTACCCTCGATGTCAGCATCGGAAGACTATCCTTCACATTACCCAGTATTGGGGCGTCAGCATGAATTATCTTATTTATCTCGGCAGGATCAATGTCCATATGAATTATCTTTGCGTTGGTGGCATAACGTCGGGTATCAGCTGTAACCCTGTCGTCAAACCTCATTCCTATGCCAATTATCAGATCGCATTCATTGGTTTTAAGGTTGGGCCCGTAATTCCCATGCATACCCAGTCCCCCGACATTCAGCTTATGGTCTGACGGCAGTGCTGAAAGCCCGAGAAGCGTTTGAGCAGCAGGAATTCCTGTTTTTTCAAGAAATTCCTTCAGTTCTGCTTCAGCACCCGCAATTACCACACCCTGTCCAATCAGCGCAAGGGGTTTTTTGGCAAGATTTATCAGCCTGGCAGCCTCTTCAACCTGGCCGGGATCAATAATGGGATACGGTGTATAACTTCTTATTGAAACTGTTGGTTTATATAGGTATTCCAGCGAACCAAACTGGGCATCCTTGGTTATATCAAGCAATACCGGGCCAGGACGGCCGCTCCTGGCAATATAAAAGGCCCTGGCAAATGCCCAGGGTATCTCATCAGCACGGGTAATCTGGTAGTTCCATTTAGTCACGGGCTGAGTGATCCCAACCACATCAGTTTCCTGAAACGCATCTGTGCCTAGGAGTGCTGACCCTACCTGTCCGGAAATAACAACAACCGGAGTGGAGTCAATCATTGCATCGGCAATACCGGTAACTGCATTGGTGGCTGCGGGTCCTGATGTTACTAGGCTTACCCCTACCCTTCCGGTCGCCCGGGCATATCCCTGGGCAGCGTGTACTGCTCCCTGCTCGTGCCTTACAAGGATATGGTTCAACTTTTCCTTATAAGAATAGAGGGCATCATATACAGGCATGATAGCGCCTCCCGGATATCCAAAGAGAATTTCCACCCCCTCGTTTACAAGAGATTCCATAACGGCCTGTGCACCGGTCATGGTAACCGGCTTTTTTTTGGATTCTTCCATCAATGTATTTGTTTGTTTGTCCATATTATTCGATTTATTTTGATTCTTTCTGAAACATCTGAAAGTTTCCTATGACTTTTCAGCCGAAATAAAGCTTTCAGGTAAAACTCTTACAGCACCCGTATCGGCGGAGGTTACAATGGAAGCATAAAACTTCAGTGCATTTGAAACCTGTCTTTTACGCTCACCCGGTGACCATGCATTTTCTCCGCGCAGCAATTCTTCCTGCCGGCGGTTTTCCAGCTCTTCAGCAGATAAATCCAGATCAATGGTTCTTGCGGGAATATCAATCACTATCCTGTCCCCGTCCCTTATCAGGGCTATTTCACCTCCGGCAGCAGCCTCCGGGGAAACATGTCCTATGGAAAGCCCCGATGTGCCACCGGAGAAGCGTCCATCAGTTATAAGGGCACATTTCACACCCAGACCGGCGGACTTCAGATAGGATGTCGGATAGAGCATTTCCTGCATACCAGGTCCGCCACGCGGACCTTCATAGCGGATCACCACTACATCACCCTCACTGACCCGGCCATCCAGGATCGCTTTACATGCATCATCCTGGGATTCAAAAACCCTGGCATATCCTTCAAATTTATGAACAGAGGGATCCACTCCTGCTGTTTTAACTATGCTGCCTTTTTGCGCAATATTGCCATACAGCACCGCAAGTCCCCCGTCATCCGAATAAGCATTACCGGCCGACCTTATACAGCCTTTTTCCCGGTCCAGGTCCAGGTTTTCATACATGGCCCGCTGGGAACCCATGGTAAGATTGTGAAAGCCACCCGGTGCGCTGCCATAAATATCCCATGCCTTATCCAAAGCAGATGAATGTCTTACATCATAATTGGCAATTGCTTCCCTAAGGCTGGGATAATCAACCCTAAATGCATCCACGTCAATCAGTCCGGCATCATTTAAAACGGCCATAATACCCAGAACTCCACCTGCACGGTTCACATCCTCAACATGATAGCTGCTGCTGGGAGCTACTTTGCATAATACAGGAGTATTGCGGGAAAGCCTGTCAATATCATTCATTGTAAAATCCACGCCTGCTTCATGTGCAATAGCCAGCAGATGTAATACGGTATTTGTTGATCCGCCCATTGCAATATCCAGTCTCATCGCATTCATAAAAGCATTCTTTTTTGCAATTGACCTCGGTAAAACCTTATCATCTCCATCCATGTAATATCTGTTGGCCAGCTTTACAATAAGAGAAGCAGCATCCTCGAACAGGCCTGTACGGTTCATATGGGTTGCCACTACTGTACCATTCCCGGGAAGTGCAAGGCCAAGTGCTTCATTGAGACAATTCATTGAATTTGCGGTAAACATTCCCGAACATGATCCGCAGGTGGGACATGCATTTTTTTCAACATTATAGATATCCTCATCAGAAACAGTGGGATCAGCTGAGATAACCATAGCATCGACAAGATCGACTGGATTGCCTCCCACTTTTCCTGCTTCCATGGGGCCGCCGGAGACAAATACGGTCGGTATATTGAGCCTCATTGCAGCCATAAGCATACCGGGGGTTATTTTATCGCAGTTACTGATACATACCATCGCATCAGCACAATGAGCATTAATCATAAACTCAACACTGTCGGCTATAAGCTCACGTGAGGGCAGGGAGTAAAGCATCCCGTCATGACCCATTGCGATACCATCATCAACAGCGATAGTATTGAATTCAGCTGCAAAGCAACCCTGTTTTTCAATCCACTTTTTCATTTTCTGACCGATGGAGTGCAGATGGGCATGACCCGGGACGAACTGTGTAAATGAATTTGCAATTGCAATAAGTGGCTTACCCATCTGCTCATTATTCATTCCGTTGGCCCGCCAGAGGCTTCTTGCGCCTGCATTTAGCCTTCCCCTGGTAGTCGTATCGCTTCTAAGAATCCGTTTCATTTTCTGTTTTAATGTGAAAGCCCCCTCACTTGAAGTGAGAGGGCTTTTTAGTTTTTAAATGATATTTGATTATCTAAACAACTTTCTCACTTCTGCCCTGCTATCAAGGAGAATAATAAAAAGAATGGTTGTTAGAACAGGTCTCATATGTTATATAGCATAATTCTGGCACAAAAGTATGAAATTATAATTAAGATCAAAGAGAATAGTGAAAAAAAATATGATTTTTTTCATATTTCTACCTTTCTCCGCTTTGATACTCTCCAAGTATCTGCAACTGATCAATCAATGGTTGAATTGCAGACAGAGCCTTTTTATACATCGTATAGTCATCATACAGAACATCAAGATAGAAAAAATATTCCCATTCCCTGCCGACTATCGGAAGGGACTGGATCTTGGAGAGGTTGATTTTATAATATGCAAGCACGGAAAGAACCTGGGAGAGGCTTCCGACATGGTGGGGAAGTGTAAAACAAATTGATGCCTTGTTGCCGGATTCCTTTATCTCCCTTTCCTCCGGGGTTTTGACCGGCTCAACGACAAGGAATCTGGTGAAATTACGCTTGTTGCTTTCTACACTGGAGGCAATAAGTTCAAGCCCGTACATATCAGCCGCAAGGTCACTGGCAAGCGCTGCAACACCTTTAAGATCATTTTCCCTTATCCATTTTGCACTAAGAGCGGTATCTATGGATTCCACCACTTTGACGCCCCGGTGCCGGAGTGGCTCCAGAAATTCCTGGCACTGAAGAATAGCCATTGGATGTGAATGAATCTCTTTGATGTCATTAATCTCCTGACCGGGCAAGCCGATAAGATTCTGAACAATTCTGAGATACACTTCGCCGGTAACATTAAATTCGGACCTGCTAAGTAAGGCATAATTGGGTATAAGTGAGCCGGCGACAGAATTTTCAATTGCCACGACTGCAGAGTCCGCCTTACCAAGTGCCACAGATTCAAAAAGGTCAATAAATGTATCACATGGAATGATTTCAATATTTATCTCCTGATAATACTTTCTTGCTGCAATTTCATGGAAAGCGCCATACCCCCCCTGAATAGCTACACGCAATCTGTCATTGAAGTTCTTCTCTTTTGTCATTTTTTCATTTTTAAGTAAAAAAAAAGTCCCGGACCTCCGGGACTTCTATAAGCTAATCTGTATAAGCAGCATATCACAGTCCCTTTTCCGGTACTCCGAAAAAGAAGAAAAAGAATCTGCTGCTGGTGATCAATGTGTACATATTCGGGCAAATATAATTAAAAATCATAATTTTGTTATCTTCAGCCAAATAATTTTTAAACATGTTTGATTGGGTAATATTGGCGGAGCCTGTAAAAAATTATACCGGTAAAAGTATATGGTATCAGCGTACTGCTATTTGCTTTGCTTATTGCGGGTGCATGCAGCAGCAAAATAAATATGAAATATTACCCGTTTTTCTTAATTTTGTCTAAATTCTTTGAATCATTAATTCCAGAATCTTGCAAAACCCTTTAATTCATGAACCAGAAAAAAGTATCCAGACTTTCACGGCGTGATTTTATGCGTCTTTCAGCTGCGGCTGCAGCCGGAATTACTCTTTCACCCTCACTTTCATGCTCAGTGGAATCGATCACTTCGCCCATGAAACGGAGGTTCGGGAGGATTAATTTTGATGTAACCACTATGGCTCTGGGTGGCCAGGGATCAATACAATGGACGCCCGATGATGTTGAACCCGTTGATATAATCCTGAAAGCTTTTGAACTGGGCATCAACTATTATGACACCTCCAACGTATACGGGCCAAGTCAGATGAATTTCGGTAAGGCCTTCAGAAAACTTAACCTTATACCGGGACAGTCCGGATATGATAAAAATCTCAGGCAGTCAGTATTTCTGACCACCAAAACAATGATACGCTGGGCAAAAGGCGGATACCCCGATCTGCCCAGCGTAAGGAACAGCAGCCACGGTGATCACGGCGAGGGTGCCATAGCAGACCTGAAACGCTCACTCTCACAAATGTTCGGCAATGGTGACGGAACATATCCAGACGGGGCCTGGGTTGATATGGTCATGATCCATAATCTTAACAATTTTGAGGAGATTGATGTGGTATATCGGGGACTGGAAACGCCGCTGGATAAGGACGATAATTTTGGAGCCCTCGTAGCCCTTCGTGATTACAGGGATGGCACCAATATAACAGGCCTTAATCCGAAAAATGAGAAACTCATAAAGCATCTTGGTTTTTCCGGACATCGGAATCCTCAGGTAATGGTAGAAATGATACAACGTGACAAATGGGATCTGCTTGATGGCATGCTGGTATCGATCAATGTTAATGACAGGCGCTATTTTAATATGCAGTATAATGTAATACCTGTTGCACAGGCAAGGAACATCGGGGTGATAGGAATGAAGGTGTTTGCCGACGGAGCAATGTACAAAAAGGAACCGGGATGGTCAAGGGTTCCGGATGATGTAGTCAGGATAGTTGGCACCGACACCATTCCAGGCAAGCCTTTGATTGAATATGCGCTTACAACACCAGGCGTGCATACCATTATAGTGGGCATTGGTGAGATAAATGATGACCCGCTCAGGTGCCAGCTTGTTCAAAATTACTATGCAGCGCAGATTGAGGCCGATGCTCTTGATGATAATGAAAGAAGGGTAATTGAAAAAATTGGAGAAAGGGCCCACCAGGGAGAAACAAATTATTTTCAGATGGCAGATAGGGGATTAACTCCTCCGGGGAATTTTCTAATTGAAAAAACGGATAAAATAAAACTCTCCTGGGATACCAGTTACGCAGGCAATGAACCCGTCAGGCACTACGAGATAATCAGGGACGGGGAACTGCTTGAAACTGTCCGTCATACACCGCAGATCTCAAAGGTGCCTTTCAGTTTTGAAACCTCTGCCGGCAAGGAATTTAAAATAGTTGCGGTTGATGCTGCCGGAAGAAAATCGGCAACCGAAGCAATAACGGTTTAAACATGCTCATGAGAATGAAAGTCAATGTCCAGCCGGCAACTGAAAACCGCTATCAAATGATGCCGGTGTTCATTTTATTATTTATATTATTCATTTCAAACTTCTGTGTGATGGAATCCCCAACCGGACAAAACAGCAGCGGAACAAATTACCTCGAAGTCCGGCCTGTTAACGATTTTGAGGTTACCGGAGATGGCAGCTCTCCTGAGTGGAGCAGCGCAGAATGGGAAAACATACCCCGCAGATCGAATGACAGGATCAACTATGAAACCAGGGTAAAAGCCCTCTATTCCCCGAAAGGGATATATTTTCTCTTTTTTTGCGAAGACAGGGTAATTAATGCAACCATGCGGGGCGATAACCTCAACCTGTGGGAAGAGGATGTGGTCGAGGTGTTCCTGATGCCTGAGGAAGATTACCCCGTTTACTTTGAATACCAGATATCGCCTCTGAATTATGAGCTGACGCTGCTTATACCCAACATGGACGGCGATCGCCGCTTTCTTGGCTGGCTTCCGTGGAACTATGAAGGGGACAAAAGGACCCGTCGTCAAACAAAAATTCATAAAGATGATCAGGGGAATGTGACGGGATGGACGGCCGAGTTTTTCATCCCCTTCAAGCTGATGGAACCGCTGGTTATTACCCCCCCGGAACCAGGTACCAGATGGAGGGCAAATTTCTACAGAATGGATTATGATGAAGGTCAGGCCAGGTTTTCATGGCAAAAGACCGATGTGCATTTCCATGAGCCGCATAATTTCGGAACTATCATATTCCAGTAACGGGACAATCACGACCCGCTCGTGATCATGGCTAATCTTCGGCAAATTTGCTGATTCAGTGTATAAAACAAAATGAGAATCACCAGGGTGACTCTCATTTTGTGATTCCGGCAGGATTCGAACCTGCGACCCACAGCTTAGAAGGCTGTTGCTCTATCCAGCTGAGCTACGGAACCTTGAATTGCTGCAAATTTATAAAAAAAATGGTTATCAGAAATCCCCTGCATGAGGAATTGTATTTTTGATACGAAATCAAATGTCATTTGACTATATTTGCTGCAGGACAAAAAGCAATATGATACACATTAAAGAAAATCATTCCCTGAAACCATACAATACATTCGGTATTGATGTAAAAGCTCGGTATTTTTTCCGTGCAAACAGCCTGGAAGAACTCAGGGATGTGCTTGAAAACCACAGGGACTGCTTTCCTTTTATGATTATAGGAGAAGGAAGCAACATCTTGTTTACCAGAGATTTTAACGGGTTAATAGTGCAACCTGCCATAATGGGGATCAGTATACTGGAAGATGACCTGGAACATTGTTTTGTTGAAGTTGGTGCCGGAGAAAACTGGGATGATTTTGTAAGATGGTCAGTGGAAAGTAACCTGGGGGGAATCGAAAATCTATCCCTTATTCCCGGCTCAACAGGTTCAAGCCCCATACAGAATATCGGAGCCTACGGTGCTGAAGTAAAGGACGTCATAAAAAGTGTCAAATACCTGGATCTGGAATCTTTCGAGACAGTCGTAATGTCAAACCCTGAATGCAACTTCGGTTACAGAACCAGCATATTTAAGACACAGCTTAAAAACAGGATGGTCATCACTTCGGTTGTTTTCAGTTTAAGCCATAATCCGGTATTTAATACAAAATACGGGAATCTTCAGGCAGAGGTAGAAAAAATGGGAGGCCTGAATTTGGAAAAAGTGCGTAATGCAGTTATAAATATCCGTAGATCAAAACTACCTGATCCGGGCATACTTGGAAATGCAGGAAGTTTTTTTAAAAACCCGGTGGTTGAAGCAGAAATAGCAAATAAACTAAAAGTGCAGAACGATCTGTTGCCTCTTTTTCCGGTATCGGAAGAGGAGGCCAAAATTCCGGCAGGATGGCTTATTGAGCAGTGCGGGTGGAAAGGTAAAAGAATAGGAAGTGCGGGAGTTTACGATAAACAAGCACTTGTTCTTGTAAATTACGGTAATGCCTCGGGAGCTGAGATCTATGATCTGGCCATGAAGATCAGTGATTCTGTATTTGACAGGTTCGGCATAAAGCTGGAAACGGAGGTAAACATAGTATAAATCAGATTTAATCCTATATGGCTAATCCGGGTTACACGGCCATTATTGCCCTCTTTGCCTCCTCAAGTATTTCAAGAGCTGATTTCCTGTTATAAGATTCAGCATATGTCCTCAATAATGGTTCTGTTCCTGATAACCTTATCAACAGCCATTCATCATCATTGAAAAAAAACTTGAACCCGTCCAAATTCTCCACCCGCTCAACAACTCTGTTCCCGAAGTTACGGAATGAACCTTTTCTGCACTTTTCAATTATAGCTGTTTTCCTGTTTTTATCAATTTTCAGATCGGCTCTTTCACAGGCGAAAGATCCTGTTATGTTATAAACCTCCTCAATAAGTTCATGCAGGTTTTTACCTGTTTCGACCATAAACTGCCATATCAGAAGCCCCATCCATATACCATCCCTGTCCGGTATATGAGACAAAACCGATATTCCGCCAGACTCCTCTCCTCCCAAAAGTACTTTCTCCTTTAGAATTACAGTGCAAATCTCCTTAAATCCAATTTTGACCCTTTTAACATCGAGACCGTAATATCCGCATAATTTTTCAATCCTTACAGTTGATGAGAATCCGGTTGCTATTTTACCTGTAAAACCCTTATATTTATGCAGATAATGAATAAGCAGAAGCATTATGTGATGTGAATCGATATAATTGCCAAATCTGTCGTACATTGCAATCCGGTCTGCATCCCCATCCACCGCCAGTCCGCAATCAATCTTTCCATTCCTTTTAATAAAAGCTGCAAATTTCTTTAAATTCCTGGCTAACGGTTCCGGGGCAATACCTCCGAAAGAATAATCCTGCTGGCAATTAATCAGATGGACTCCTGGTAATAGTTGCTTAAAAACCTGCTGACCGGCACCATACATTGAGTCAAAAGCAAAAGTGAACCGGGATTTTTCAATCGATTCCAGGTTAAAGTTTTCTTTCAAATTATTAATGTAGAAATCCTCAAGATCAATATATTCTATTATTCCTTTATCAATATACTCTTCAAAATGAAGTGAATCAAGATGAATCTCATTCATTTCGGGGATCATATTCTCAATATTTTTCAGATCCTGATCCAGCAGTGGTCCCCCGTAATGACCTTTGACCTTGAACCCGCTATATTCATATGAGTTGTGGCTTGCAGTTATCACAACACCCATTGATGCTTTTTTACGTATCACACCATATGAAACCATCGGAGTGGAAACAAAACGGTCAGAGAGATAAACACTGACTCCGGTAAGTGCAAATACCTTTGCCGCAGTTTCAGCAAACATTTTTCCACCAAACCTGGTATCATAACCTATTACAACTGATGCCTCCCGGTCTTTCTCGCGGTTTACCAGCCAACGAGCTGAAGCCCTTGAAATCCTTGCCACGTTTCCTACGGTAAAACCATCAGCAATTATGGCTCTCCAGCCGTCAGTTCCAAACTTGATATTATCCATATATAAAATATTCGATAAAATAAATTCCGCTTTTTTACAGGATAAATAAAGATAAAAAAAATTATTTAAATACTCGTCTCTGATTTAGAGCATCCTGGTATAATCTTGCATTGCGGTTATGTTCAGAAAGGGTCCGGGCAAACCTGTGATATCCGGAAAAATCTTCCCTGGCACAGAAATACAGATAATTGTGCTCACTTGCATTCAGCACTGCATCTATTGACTGCACAGAGGGTATCACAATGGGACCAGGCGGTAATCCTGCATATTTGTAGGTATTATAGGGGGAGTCGGTTTCAAGATGCACTTTCAGGATGCGATTGACGGTAAAATCTCCTATTGCATATTTTATGGTCGGATCAGCCTGTAAACGCATTCCCCTGTTGAGACGGTTCAGATAAACACCGGCAATTACCGGCATCTCTTCACGTTTAACGGTTTCCTCACCTACAATGGAGGCCAGTGTGCTTACCTGTAACCGTGTCAGTCCATGTGAGTTTCTCTTTGAATCCCTGTCCCCATTCCAGAATCTTTCATACTCAATTTTCATACGTCTGTAAAATTGTTCAGCAGAAGTGTTCCAGAAAAATTCATAGGTATTTGGTATGAATAATGCCGGAATGCCGTCCTTGTCAAAACCCAGGGATTCCAAAAACTCATTATCACCGGCCAGATTAACAATATCAGCTGAATCAGCCTCTATCTGGCGTGCAACAACTGAAGCGATGTTTTCAATTCTGCGGTGGTTAATAAAGACCAGATTGACAGGTAGCTGATTTCCTGACCGCAGCATATTAACCAGTTCATTGTTGTTCATTCCATCCTCAAGCCTGTACCGGCCCGGGTTAATATTATTCGGATAATTTTTGCGGACAGCAAGCCATTCCAGGGTTGATCTGTTTTTTATCAGCCCCTTTTCTTCCAGTATATCCATCACTTCATTAAACCCGGAACCGGAAGGAATGTACAAATCGGCCGATTTTTCATGACCTGTCGTTACGTTTGGCCGGAATGCAGTGTTCCACAGCATAAAACCCAGTACTGCTGACGACAAAAGCAGAATAAGAGTAGCATAAATAAATATTTTCAATAAAAGCCCTGATCTTTTATCTTTTCCTGGTAATCCTCCCATTCTGTTACTTTTCAGAAATTCAAATTAATGCAAAGTATAATAACGTAATCATGCATAAAAAGTTATCAGAAAAATATAATACCATAGCGATGGGCAAGTGCAGTAAGAGTATAAGAAAGTATAAGTGCAAAAACCGGGGCTATAATCCATACGATCCAGAATTTCCGTACTGTTCTGTCGACTATTACTTTTTTCCATCCCATTTTGGATATGCCGACTGCTATTATGGCAAATGTGTTCAACTGCACCAGGGAAGTAGGTATTCCTCTTGTGATGGAGGCAAGCAACAGCAGGGTCGCAGTCACAATTGAAATCAGGGAAGCTCCGACCAGGCCGAATTCGACTATTCCTTTTCCGGTGGACTGCAGGAGCCTGTAACCGAATAATGAGCTTCCTATGGCAAAACAAGGTGCAATAATCAGAGTGGTGACCGTTATTATCATTATGAAATTATCCTCACTGTTTGCATCAATACCCAGTTCATTCAAAACCATTGATGCAATAGGCCCGGAGGCATTGGCAACATTATTGGCCCCAATGGCAAAAGCAACATAGCAGGATGACAGTAACACCAGGATTTTTAATGCAATATGATTTGATACCTTATCGTAATCAACGGATTTGGAGTCTCTTATACGCTTGTAAAGCAATTTTCCAATCAGAAGTGTAACCACAAAGGAGATAACCGGCAAAATAAACCAGGTGGGAATAATCTCGAACAGGAGTTTGGGAGAGTTGAGCTGGTTATAGAATATTGCCGGACCGCTGATTGCAAATACCGTGGCCTGACTGGTGGATTGCGGAACTGCAAGGTAGTTGGAGATAAGGAGGGAAAGGCCAACCGAAAACAAAACAATGGTCAAAATATCAGGAGTGAGCATTTCCGGAGGAATCAGCTCTTTGCCCATTGTAACCCCTACCTGTTTTCCTGCAACTATAGCTCCCAAAAGAACAAAAAGGCCAAATACACCGGGTATTGCCAGCCTGTTGATGATGTTGGCACCATAGGCTGAAGAAAACGATGGTGCCGTTCCGCTGGCACCCATATTGACCGCCAGAAACATCGCAGTAAGCAGTGGTAATAACAGTTCGCTGTACAAGTCAGGTCCTTTTATTTAAAACAAGTTGCTGAAAGAATCATGGAATTATTAATGCCTGCTAAAAATACAAATAATTGTTTAATTGGCTAATCAAAAAATTAGCTCATTCTGAATCCCCTTGATACTGGGCCAGCCAAAATAACATGAATAAACGGATTACTCATAATACTGCATTTTCTCAAAATGGATGAATTTTGATTTCAAATTATCACAAAAAAGTATCGTGTTCAAAGGTTTTTTGTATATTTAGAACTGTTTACCCATAGATTAATTATGACCTGAAACCTCTACAAAATGTCCGACATACTGTTTAATTATCTTAACCGGCGCCTGAAGGAAGCCGAAGGAAAAGATGTTGCACCCCCAAAAGAGCCCGGTCCTGTCGTCACTATCTCCAGACAAAGCGGGTGCTCAGCACGGCGGCTTACCCAGAAACTTGTTGATGAGCTTAACAAGCGCACCCGCGAAAAGGAAAATTTCAGTGAATGGGACTATATAAATAAGGAACTGCTGGAAAAAGCTGCCAGGGAACTGAATGTTAAACCATCAGAAATTGCATATGTTTTTAAATATCAGGAAAGAAACGCCCTTGGAGATATCTTTGCGTCATATGCAAATAAATATTACAAAAGCGATCGTAAAATAAGAAAAACAATAGGTGATGTCATAAGATCGATTGCTTCCGAAGGGAACATAATTATTATTGGCCGTGCCGGGGTAGTCCTGACGAAAGATATTATGAAATCTCTGCATATCAGTCTTGAAGCACCACTGGAATGGCGCAGCCTTATGATAAGTGAACGCTACGACCTGTCATTTGCAGATGCAAGGAAATCCGTTATCGAAATGGATAAAAAAAGAGAAAGGTTCAGGGAGTCATTTGAAGGCAGAAATACTGATTATACCTGGTTTGATGTTACATTTAACCGGATGTCGC
>SLOS01000389.1 GCA_007132365.1 Bacteroidales bacterium
GTAGTGCATAAGCAAAAATGTAGACTATAACGTGTGGAACGAACCAGGGACTTTGTAGAGCAGGCATAAGGGTTTTGCTGAAGTTCTCGGGATAGATCATATTGATGATCATGAACAGTACTGACATCAGAACACTGTAGACCAGAAACCATTTATAGTTCCATCGAAGATAGGTCAGGTAGCCGATAACACCCAAAAAGAAAGAATACCAAAGCCTTGTCTCACCCAGGGTGCGCATTGGCGCCCTGTCAAGGCTGATCCATAATATTGTGATGTAATATGCAAAAATGAGGATCCCGGCTATGACCAGCATATTACCTGCTAATCCCGTTATTTTCCCTGCCTGTGTCTTTGCCGCCTGTTCAGCGTTAAGTATCATCCCCAGCTTTGTTTTCCCGGAAACGGGCCTCATCATAAATATGGTTGTCCATATCAGCAGTGATCCGAGAAGCCAGGTACCGGATACGAGTAACCCGTAGAGGGGGAAATTTGTATAATCTGCAAACATCATTTGTTATTATTCATTGTTAACTTCAATTCTGATGGTCAATTTAAAAAATCTGCAAAAAGGAAGTTTAAATTATTGGCTATTATGGTTTTGATGCATCCTTGCCAATCCAGAAAATATATACAGCCCCCGCGAAGAGCATAATGATGCCAATGTAAACAACCGGCAACCATGGGTCGCGCACCACCTCAAGGATACTTACGTCAGACCATTTGCCCATTGCCTGGTTGTAGCTGAGCTGGTAGAGACGCCATCCGGCAACTTTAGGAGGTTTGTTCACTTCGATGAACAGCTCCCTCGGTTCGTCGTGCATGGTGCGGGCGGTGACGCGGGACTGGTACTTCCGGGGTTCGGGTAAAGTCATTACCAGCACATTGCGTCCGTCAAGCCAGATGTATTCTGCATCATACATAAAGCTGCCACAGCTTATCCAGCCTTCTCGTGTCTGCCCGGTTGATTCATTGAATGCCCTTACCCTTGCCCAGGGGGGGGCACCGGTTTCTTCCGAATACCGGACTTCCCGGGGTAATTCATGTGATCCCGCCTGGTTAACGGTTCCAGGTGACCCTTCCTGACTCCCGGTTTCAGACGATCCTTCCTCACTTCCGGTACCTTGTGATCCCGACCCACCGGCCACTTCCAGAGCCATGGGATAGAACTGATCAATTGTTATGGTCCAGTCCATCAAACCGGTTGTTTTGCCTGCTTCGATATATGGCAGGGGCCTTTGGGCAGGATCAGAAAGACGCCCCGTATGGCTGTCCACTATAGCCAGTTGCGGCGGGTACTCTTCAATATCAAAATTTATCAGCTCAAGTGCGAAGGGCAGTTCATGGACTTGCGAATTGTCGTCATACGCATACCAGACAGGATCTCCCACCCGGAGGTCCATCCTAAGGCGGCGCAGGTCACCTGTGCCAAGGCTGGCTGCCGCAATGACTATCCACAATCCTGCATGATTGAGGATAAATCCGGTGTTTCTCCTTTTCAGGGAAAGAGACCGGCGCAGAATTACCAGTCCCAGACTCGTCAGCACATATAGCTGTGCCATCAGGAACGGCCATGCATTTTTAAGGTGTGTAAGGCCCAGGGCCCCGGGCAGTCCCCCGGCACCGGGATCATCCTGTTTGAATACTCCCATAAGTATTGTAAGCAGAACGATAAGGCATATGGCACTGGTTGCTGCAGGGATTGTTGAGAGCCATCTGACAATGTGTTCATCCCTGTAAAAGAAATGCAGGAAGGCAATAGTGGTAATAAATGCCATTCCGGCATACATATTGAATGGAAATGCGGGAATGCTTATACCGGGTTGCGGGGTGATTGCTTCAATGATAAAGCCGGTTAGCAACAATGCCAGGGCTAACAGGAATCCTTCCCTGTATTTCCATGGTGGTTTAAACAGTTTTCTCCCGGCGGTTTTTTTTCGTGAGATATTATTTGTGTCCAATGCGATCGTTCAGGTTTAATAATAATGCAAGATTGAAAATGTAAATTTACAATTTATTACTTTTGTATGAAGCAAGTACTTTGAATAATTACAAGTACCGTAAATATATATAAGTACTCTAAATAAATAACTGTCTGATGAAGAAATTCCTTAAGCTCCTTCTTATTGTGGTAGTGCTGGTCTTTGCTTTACTGCTGATCATTCCGGTTGCCTTTAAAGGGAAGATTCTGGAAATCGCAAAGAGTGAGATCAACAAGAATCTTAATGCCAGCGTTGAGTTTGCTGACCTGCGCCTTTCGCTAATCAGGAATTTTCCCAACCTGAGTGTTTCCATGATCGATATGTCGGTTGTGGGGGTGGGTGATTTTGAGAATGACACCCTGGTCTCCTTTGATGCATTCCGGACCGTAGTTGATATTAAAAGTGTTATTTGGGGCGACGCTATTGAGGTGCGCTCCATTCTCCTTGACAGGCCGAATGTCAAAGCCAGGGTTCTTGCTGATGGCCGTGTAAACTGGGATATAATGGTCGGGACGGAGGATGTTGAAAAACCTGGTGTTGTTGTTGAAGATCCTGTTGTTGTTGAAGATCCTGGTGCTGTTGAAGAACATGATCCGGTTGTTGATGACCCGGAGGCTGAACCTGAGGCATTCCGGGTCCGGCTGCAGAGATTTGAGATCCGGAACGGGCGGTTTGAATATGATGATGCCCCGTTAGAGGTGAGAACGACTCTTGACGGACTCAATGGTGTCATGAGAGGAGACCTTACACAGGATCTTACCTCGCTCGATATTTCCGCTTCAAGCGATATTTTTAATTTCTGGTACGCGGGTATCCGGTACATCAGAAATGCCAGCCTGATTGTCAATACGCTTCTGGATGCCGACCTGAACGAATTCAGGTTTACCTTCATGGAGAATGAGATGATGCTCAACGAGCTCTCAATGGGTGTGGAGGGTTTTTTCGCCATGCCCGGCAGCGATATTGATATAGATCTTACATTTTTCAGTAAAAAAACAGACTTCAAGACTATACTGTCGCTCATTCCGGCAATTTTCATGTCTGGTTTTGAAGATCTTACAGCCTGGGGTTCGCTTGGACTGGAAGGTTTTGCAAGGGGGGTGTGGACCGATGAGACGATACCCTCAGTGGGGCTGGACATTGTTGTCGATGATGCCGGTTTCAGCTATCCGGACCTGCCCAAGTCACTCGACAATATGCAAATGAGCCTCAATCTCTATTATGACGGTGTTTTTGAAGACAGGACAATGGTCGATCTGCACAGTTTCCATATGGAGATGGCCGGAAATCCTTTTGACATGCGTTTGAGCATGCGTACACCCATGAGTGGTATGCATATAGATGCCTCTTTTACCGGAGCTATTGACTTTACAAGCCTTGAAGATGTTATTCCCCTGGATGGAGTGACCATCAGGGGATTACTGGAGTCCGACATTTCGTTTTCGGGATATATCCCGGATCTGGAAAATGAGAGGTATGAAAATTTCAATGCCGGAGGCAGAATGCGTCTTACGGCATTCCGGTACTCGGATCCGGGTTTCCCGCTGGAAGTTTCAATACCCGGTGCTCTACTTGAATTCTCCCCCCGTTATGTTGAGCTGAGCGATTTTGATATGCAGCTCGGGCGAAGTGACATAAGGATGAGTGGAAGAATGGAGAATTTTATTCCCTACGTTTTCAATGACGGAACCGTCGAAGGCAATATGATGCTGTCCTCAACACTGCTTGATCTTAATGAACTTATTGCCCTGGCGCCTGAAGAGGCTGATCCGGATACGGTTCCGCTTTCTATTGTTGAGGTGCCGGGTAACATTGATTTTACGCTTGCTTCGTCAATAGATAATATATATTTCGACAATATGGAAATAAACCGGCTTCGCGGACGTATCCTGGTGCGGGATAAAAAAGTGATGCTGGAAGGGGTTAGCATGAATATGCTGGATGGATCAATAGAAATGACGGGCGAATACAATACGCAGGATATGAGTGCTCCATCTATCGATTTTTCTATGGACATACGGGATTTCGATATTCCCTCCTCATTTCACACTTTCAATACGGTTCAGGAACTTACTCCGCTGGCAAGGGATCTAAGGGGCAGCTATTCTGCCTTGATGAGAATGCATGCCTTGCTGGATGAGGAGATGATGCCTGTGATGAATTCAATCGATGCTAAAGGTCGCCTCAGAACTTCCAGTGTTGAGATTATCAGCTCCGAAACTTTTGACAGGCTCTCAAGCTTACTCAACCTGCTGGAGGACAGGGATAATGTTTTGAGGGATCTGAATATCAGTTTTACCATAACTGACGGACGGGTTTATCTTGATCCTTTTGATGCAAGACTGGGACCTGTAAGGATGGTCATTGGAGGTGACCAGGGGATCGACCGGACAATGAACTACCTGATGAAAATGACTATTCCCAGATCTGAGTTCGGTTCCGGAGCTGAGCGGGTAATAAACGATCTTGTGGCTGGTGCTGCAGCCCGCGGGTTGAATATTCAGCCGGGTGAAAATGTAAATGTTGATGCCAGGATAACAGGAACATTCTCTGAACCGCAAATATCACTCGATATAAGGGAAAGCGCACGGGCAACCATCGACCAGGTAAGGGAGCAGATAAGAACCCAGGCTCTCGAAGAGGTTGAGAAGCGGGTTGAACAGGTGGAGGAGAGGGTAAGGGAGGAGGTCTCGGAAAGGGCCGGTCAGATAATCAGGGAAGCTGAACAGAGGGCCGGACAGATAAGGCAGGCTGCTGCCGATGCTGCCGACAAGATAAGAAAAGAAGGGGAAGCTGCTGCCTCCAAA
>SLOS01000123.1 GCA_007132365.1 Bacteroidales bacterium
AGCAGGATCTGAATAATGCAGGCAACTATGAATTCCTCCTGGTTGATGATGTAACTGGTAATACAGTGAGTTTTACAAGGGAATTCCTTAAACAATACAACGCCCTTGAAAAAGCCCAGCTAATAAGGGTAAGGGGTTATGAGAATGCAACTGTCACCAATACACTTACCGCACCGGAATGGGATGGTGAGAAAGGAGGGGTTCTGGCCCTCTTTGTCACCAATACCCTTACACTTGAGGCAAACATTGATCTTTCAGCAGCAGGTTTCAGAGGAGGTGAACCAGTAACACTTCCATCACCAGGCAATATCTGTGCATCTACAGATCTCTCTGCATATGAGGAATTCTCCTTTCCGGAAGGCTCTGATAAAGCAGGAAGAAAGGGAGAGGGCCCGGTAAGCTATTACCTTGATGGTGTAACAAACATTCCGCTTGGAAACGATTTTGTGCAGGGAAGGGGCAGAATGGGAGCCGGAGGTGGTGGTGGTAACGGACTGTTTGCCGGGGGAGGCGGAGGATCAAATAGCGGACAGGGTGGCTTCGGGGGCAATGAGACTGATATATGTGCAAGCCCTCCCTTTGAGCCAGGAGGAATTGGAGGTTTTTGGTTTAAGGACCAGTTTTTTGACAGTGAAGAGGTCTTTCTGAATCGTTTCTATATGGCCGGAGCAGGAGGGGGTTCAACGCAGTTCGGCGACAGGGTGGCATCCACCGGAGGAAGCGGCGGAGGTATGGTAATAATTATCGCCAGCCATATTGAAAGCACAAATGAATATGGCATCTATGCAGACGGAGGCTCAGTGACCCAGATCGCTACAGCAGGAGCAGGAGGAGGTGGAGGAGGCGGAACCATCGTTACATCTGTGGATAATTACTCCGGAAACTTAAACCTCTTTGCACGAGGCGGCGAAGGTGGTGATGTTAATCATCCTGATAAAGGCGGACCGGGAGGCGGTGGAGGTGGTGGAACTATTATTCACTCCGGAAGTGCATTTCCAGGGATTGTGAATCCTGTCACCCTCCCCGGTGCCAGCGGTACAAATATAATGCAGAATGATCCTCACGGATCAACAATAGGTTCACCGGGCGGAATAATTGACTCTCTTGAAATTTCTCTAAACGGCCTTCTCTTTAATGGTATCAATACGGAAAGGGTTCTGGTATGTGAAGATACCTCCCCCGGCATTATCGAAGGGACCCAGCCAAGAGGTGGAATTAGCCCCTACATATATGAATGGTTCATTAAGACCGGGGGATCGGACTGGACAATAATAGAAGGAGCAAACGGAAAGGATTACCAGCCCGGGCCTGTGTCGGAAATAACGAGATTTCTGAGGGTTGTCAAAGATCAGGATGACGACCCTGTGATTGATTCCAGCAATTACCTCACAATATCGATCCAACCGAGAATTATCGGCAACATCATTTCTGAAGAGCAGTCAATATGTGAAGGAGAAACACCACTGGCCCTTACCGGTGAAATCCCGACACAGGGTGGTATCGGAATTTTTGAATACAGATGGAATGAGTCAACGGATGAGGGACAGGAATGGATTGAGGCGGTAAATGACAACGAAAATCTGAGCTATTCACCTCCTCCCCTTTTCAACTCAACCCAGTACGTCCGGGTTGCTTATTCCGGCGTGTGTACAGATACATCGAATATAGTCGCTGTGGATGTCCATCCCCTGATAACAAACAATGTTCTGGAAGACGACCAGACTATATGCCACGGGGATACGCCGCAGCCGGTCTCTTCTCCCGGACAGGTTTCCGGAGGTCTGGGCGAAGGCACCTATACCTATATATGGGAATCATCAACAAACGGGGTATGGACCACTGTTGACGGCAGCGATAACGCAGCCACCTACCAACCCGGGCCACTTACCGGAACCATAAGTTACAGGAGAGTCGTCGAATCGGGAGCATGCCAGGATATAAGTTCCCCGCAAAAAATAACAGTGCTGCCGCTTATATCCGGGAATACAATTACCGGTAGTCAGACTATCTGCTATCTTGATGTACCGGAAATTTTCGAGGGATCAGAACCGGAAGGCGGTGATGGCAATTACAGCTATCAGTGGGAGGTATCTGCTGATGCCTCAACATGGTCAAACGCCGAAGGAGAAGCAGGTAACCGCGATTACCTCTCTCCTGCCCTGGCAGAAGAAATCAGCTTCAGGAGAGTAGTTTACAGTGGAATAAATAATGTATGTGAAGATATCAGCAACGTGGTTTCAGTCGATTTTCATCCTCCCTCTACTGCTGAAATCGTCGAGACAACTGACACTGTCTGTGCCGGCACGCAGTCTGATATCAGCTTCATTATCAGTGGTGAGGGACCATGGGATCTTATATTCACCAACGGGCAGGAAAATTTTACTATTGAAGATATCAGCAACACCTCTCATAGCACATCAGTAACCCCTGAAACACAAGATTATGCAACCTATGCATATCAGATCATCTCACTGACTGACAAATTCGGCTGTCCGGCAACAGATGACAATATTACCGGCGAGGCCAGAATAACCGTGTACGCCTTCCCCCAGCCCGATCCGGGACCGGACACAGAGGTTTGCGGGAGGGTGATTGAGCTGAATGCTATTCCAGCTATCGGAACCGGCTTCTGGGATGACGGGATGTCAACTGCTGTTTTCAGCCCTGATCCAAACAGGCCTGATCCGTCAGTAGCAGTCGAGGATTACGGAACATATCAGTTCAAATGGACCGAAACGAACTGGCAGTGCATTTCAAGCGCAGAAATATCCGTTACATTTTATGAACAGCCTTCTGAGGTTTTCGCGGGAGATGACCAGTCCCTCCATTTTATTTTTGAAACAATGATGGAAGCTGAACTTCCTGCCGGTATCCCCTCAGCATACGGTATCTGGGAACGTCTTGAGGGAAGCGGCAATATTGTTTTTCCCGAAGATCCCGGAACAGCCGTAACTGATCTTGGCTTCGGAGAAAATCTGTTTTTATGGACTGTCTATAATGGGGTATGTGAACCTGTATCTGACCGGGTGATTATAAAGATACGGGATCTGGATACTCCCACCGGTTTTTCTCCCAACAACAGCGGGTTTAATGACCGGTTTGAAATCAGGGGACTCGAAAACTCTTCGGTCAATGAACTGACTATTTTCAACCGCCAGGGTAATGTGGTTTACCGCGCGGTCAATTACCAGAATGACTGGGAAGGAAGGAACCAGAACGGCGTACCATTGCCGGAAGATACATATTATTACATTCTGAGCGTTGATAACCGTTATTCATATAAAGGATTTATTGTACTTAAACGTTAAATGCACGGATTTGCGTAAACTTATCATTATATCGCTTTTAGCCCTTTTTAGCTCTGAGATGAGTTCTCAGCATCTGTTCCCGGTTTACAGCCAGTATATGCTGAACGGGCTTGCCCTGAACCCGGCATATGCCGGCAGCCGCGACGTGTTCAACATAACCCTTGGCTACCGGAATCAATGGGTGGGTTTTGACGGAGCCCCTGTATCGCAGACACTCAGCGCCCATACTCCCATGAGGAATGAGAATATTGCACTGGGTCTTTTTCTCCAAAACGAAAAAATCGATGTAAGGAGTAATACAAGCCTTTACTTTAACTATGCCTACAGGTTGCCACTGGGAGAGGGCAGGCTGGCTCTCGGCCTGAAAGGTGGCTTAATGAGCAGGAATGTTAACTGGAACAGGATTACTGTTCATGACCCGGGAGATGTTGTATTTCAGGAACCTGCAAGGAAGGATTTAATTCCCAATTTTGGTTTTGGAATTTATTATTATACCAACAGATATTTTATAGGTGCATCAATTCCATTCTTTCTCAGTGACAGTACCAGAAACGCAAGGTCAGTCCAGTACCATGATTTCAGGGATTATAACTACCTTATAACCGGAGGAGTGGTTATCGGCAGTGGAGATCTTAAAGCTAAACCAAGTCTACTGCTTAAATACAACCAAAGGAATCCGTTTCAGATCGATCTGAACCTTTCATTTATTTTCAGAGACCTTATCTGGCTGGGAGCCTCATACAGAAAAGAGAATGCCCTGGTCGGTCTTATGAAGATCCAGTTAAATGACCGGTTCAGGATAGGATATACATACGACTATACCCTTGGTAAACTGAGCAATTATAACAGCGGCTCTCATGAGATAGTTCTGATATATGACTTCAGATTCAGAGTTAGCGCTGTTAATCCGCGATACTTTTAATTATGAGGAGATTTTTTTTCATATTGTCCGTTGCCTTACTATATGCTTACACCAGTTCATCGCAGACCGGCGAATTCTATGAAATATCCCGACTTCCTTTCAGCTCCGGTCAATACGATGAGCTTGCCCCTGCTTATTTCCGCCAGGGCATTGTATTTACCTCGAACCGGAGAATGGATATTTTAGTTTCAAGGTTAACAGACAAGGGTGAAAATCTCTTCAACATTTTTTATGTAGAAAAGAGAGAGACAGGCCGGTGGAGGACACCTGAACTGCTGGACAGAACTTTAAAGAGCAATTATCACGACGGACCCGTCAGTTTTTCTGCCGATGGTTCCCGTATCTTTTTCACCAGGAACAATCCGGGGAGAGATAATGAACTTTCGAAACTTGGAATATTTATGGCAGATTACTCAGATGGCCAATGGATCAATATTACCCCTTTCCCCCATAACAACGAAAATTATAACCTGACTCACCCAAGTATCAGTGCCGATGGCAAAACACTCTATTTTGCCAGCGACATGCCCGGAGGATA
>SLOS01000331.1 GCA_007132365.1 Bacteroidales bacterium
AATGGATTGCATTATGTTAATATAGCTTTGGTATAAATTCTGTCTTCCCCTCGAAAGGGATGGCCCAAGCTGAATAGACCGATATTGTGGTTTATCACTTTATGGATCGCAACCACCGGGGCCCTTTGTGTTCCAGCTGGTTGGCAGGGGAGGGGAAAAGCAGAATTTATCAGGTTATATTAATGGGCGGAAAAAAAGTTTTACCCTAATACCGGATTCTGAAATTGCGGAACACTCTTTTTGTGAAGCGAAGCGAGCAAAATGGGTGTGGAACGGCGAATGAGTTAGTTATGCGAAATTTTCCATTTTAACCCTCCGGAAATGCCATACCAGTTAAACTTGTTATCGACATCCCGGAAATTGTATCGCTGAAAAAACAGGCCGATATCTGCAAATATATTGGGATGAATACCCGAGGGCATGGTCGTTCCAAGTTTTGGCTTAAATACCCATAAGTCGTAATCAATATCAAAAACATGCCCATGGCCAATGATTGGGTCGCCTGTGAGTCTGGCCAGCCCAACTCCAAAATCTATATACGGTCGCAGATAATCTCCAGTAAAAGGAAAAAACCTTGCATGCAATGATAAAGAATTAAGATTATTCCAGGTATGCGATCTCACCCAGTACCTGTAGGCCTGAATATCCAATTCCAGCCTGTCGCTGAAAGCATAACCGGCCGTTAAATTCAGTCCGGCGCCATAATCTATTCCTTCATATCCGGTTGAAGCAATATTTGCCGAAATACCTGTCATAATTTGCCCGGATAAATACACGGGAAACAGGGCTGTTACTAATATCAGAAGGACTTTTTCCATATATTTTTTTCTTCCGAAGGATGGTGGAGTTGCCGAATGGTGATAATGTTTCATGATAATGTAATTATAATTGTTCAGGCTTATGGGTTAAACTAATTTACTTTAAAATTTGAAGCTAAAGGCAAAAGAGGGCAAGAAACCGAACATGGTTCTCTGGTAAAGTTTAAGGTCGTGATAAACTGGGTCAACTCCGGTGCCCGATGATCCGATTTCCCTGTTGTAAAAATAATGGTACGGGTTCTTCCTGTTGTATACGTTAAAAATGCTTACAGACCAGTTTCTCTCTCCCCACCGTGTTTTGGCCGGGAAGTTCACGGCCAGATCCAGCCTGTGAAAATCGCGCATCCGCGAAGCATTTCGTTCATTGTATATCAGAACTTCATGATTGTCAATTACGAATCTTTCCGTTGCAAGGGTGACCGGATAGCCTGACCCGTAATTCCATGCCATGGATACTATCATATTTTCGTGTAGTTCATAATTCCATACCAGGTTAATATCTACCGGCCTGTCATAGGTAAATGCAAAAGACCGGCCGTTGTTGAGCTGTTCGAACCGGCGTAAAGCCCTTGACAACGTAATTCCCGCCCAACCTGTGGTTCTGCCACTGACTTTCTGAAGAAATACTTCAATACCATAATTATTTCCCTTGCCCCCCGATTCAACCACTTCCTCCCATGATGACAGGTGACCGACAAGAGATTCGCCGGGCTTGAATTCAATCAGATGATCCATTTTTTTGTAATAGGATTCCACGCTTAACTCGTAGTTGCCATTGTAAAAGGTTTTTACCAGCCCCAGGCTGTTCTGGATGGACCGTGAAGGCCTGATGTTACCTGAGGCAGGCATCCAGTAGCTGGAGGGCATCCCGGCGCCGGAATAGTTAAGAAGGTGGATATATTGCAGCATTTGTGAAAACGAATATTTCACTGCAAGATCATTTCTTAAGGGGATGTTTATAAGTATCCTTGGGTCAAATGAACTATACCCGGTATTTCCTTCATTGAAATAAGAATAACGAAGTCCTGCATTAATCATCAACCAGCCGGCATTCCAGATATTCTCCGTGTAAACAGAATACTCCCGGGCGGCAACTTTTGAATTATAGGTTTCATCAATGGTTAAAAGACCATTTTGCGTTATGCTGTAATTCTCATTATTGGGCAAAAATGAATGATGGGTGGCATTAACACCAAATTTCAAGTCATATCCTGGTGTGATATCATAGTCAAGGTCGGCTTTGAATAATAAGTCGTTTATTCCTGTCAGGATCCGGCTGTTTATCTCCCTGGAAAGAGTGTCTATTTTTAAGCGGTTTTCAAAATGGGTGATATACCGGTAATTCGTGCTGGCAATTGTCAAATTGGCAAACAGGCTGGGGTTAATAACCCTGTTCCAGCGCAACGCGCCCATGATATTTCCCCAGCTGTTTAGGTGCTGCATGTCAGTCAATTCTGTCCTTTTTTTAAAGCCCACGTTATCACCACCACTGTAAAAACTGGCATATACCCTGTCCTTGTCAGATAACCGGTAATTAACCTTGGCATTGATATCGTGAAACCTGTATTCCATGCCATCGTTGAAAGCCCTGAAAACAGGAACGGTGTTATGTCTTGCAGAAAACATGAATGAGCTTTTTCCATTTGCCAGGGGACCTTCCGCCATTACTTTTGAAGACAGGAGACCAAGCATTCCCTGCACCGAGTAATCATGCATGTTACCTTCTTTCATTCTTATATCCAGCACTGATGATAACCTGCTGCCATATCTTGCCGGGAATCCCCCCTTTATAAGTTTCACATCATTGATCGCATCAACGTTGAATATGGAAAGGAACCCCCCAAAATGGGCTACATAATAGAGGGGCACATCATCAAGCAGTATCAGGTTCTGATCCGGACTGCCACCCCTGACGTAAAGCTCGCTCTTTCCTTCGCCGCCTGACTGCACACCGGGTGTTTGCTGAAGAGCCTTGATTATATCCACTTCCCCGAAAAGGCTTGGTAATTTTTTTACCTCGCCTACCGGCAGCCGTACAACCCCGGTTTCCAAACGCTCGACAATATTTTGCCTGTCCGGTCTTATGGTCACTCCATCTATTTCAAGACCCGGATTCAATCCGACATTTAAGTGCTGTTTATTTTCAGGGTCCGGGATGATAATCCGGCTTTCATAACCTACGAATGAAAACAGGATTCCGGCATTTTCGAACGAGGCAATTCTCAGGCTGTAGAAACCATATGCATTTGTAGTTGTTCCATTGAAGGAGACAGTGTCAAACACTGTTGCCCCAATCAGGGCCTCACCGGTCTTTGCATCATATACAAAACCGCTTAACAAGTATGTGCTTTGACCGGATGAATATATACCCGAAGTTGCCAGCAGTAAGATTATCCAGATATACTTCATGGTTGGCCGACTATTGTTTCTTCAATCATTGCTTGAAAGATGTCTTCATTGAAGCCGGCAAAGATACCGTGGCCGTTTTCTATGTTGGAGAAAACATTAAAGGGTTCTCTCATGCCATATAGAACATCTTCTACCTGGTTATTCAGGCTTTGCAAAAGAGTTGTTTTATGATAATAATATTCTGCAGTTATGTTCCTGAGTTGCAAACTCATCAGGTGGCCAGAAATATAGTGAAGGCCATCCCATACTTGAGGTGGATAATAATAAAAAGTCAGGGTTTTGATTTCTCCGTTAAAACTGCGGTCATTAAAGAGCAAATGTCTAGGATGCTTAAGGTGAGGCTGCATAGGCGAAGGATAGTAACTTTCTCCTGTTATAATGCTCTCGTGGGTAAATAGATTAAAATGACTCTTACTGTCATAAAAACGACCATACCAGGCAACTACAATTTCATAATAGTTTTCAATTTCGGGCGGATCAGCAAAGGTTATGGTTACTTCTGACCATATTCCCCCCCCCATCCTTCTTCCTCCCACTATGATTACACTGCTATCATCAATGAATCCAACCGGAATAATTGACACGTCAAGTATTTCAACCTTTCCCGGGATAGTTGTATTAGCGTATACTTTTTCGTAGCCCGGAGCAGATACTTCAATGCTATAGGTATCCCCCGGAAGGGGACCGCTGAAAGGAGCATAATCCACGGGGTATGAGCCTGGCCTGGTTTGCAAAGTGTCAACATACTTAATTGTGTCGACAAATTCACCGTTCTTGAAAAGTAATACGGTTGCATCAGTGACCGGCTTATATTCAGATGTATCGAAAATGTGAGTGGTGGCTGATATTTCAATCCCCAACTGTTTCATTCCCGGAATAGACGAAGGAACAAGGGTGGAGTTAATAACCAGTTTCGGTGGTTTGGAGGGTATATCTACCTCAATTTCTGTTGTTATATCGCAGGAAATTATAAGGGAAACAGAAATACATAACCCATGCAGCTTCCAGTTGAGGATTAGGTCTTTAAGAATTACATAAACTGACTTCACAGCTATATATTAAGGATTGATTTGAACAGCTTGATGTTAATCTTCCTTGTGCTGGCCTGATCGTATATTTCCTTGTGATGTAAAACAGGATTGCCTTCCCCCTTCAGCATTGGAATAGTAAACGCCATTTGATTGATTTTTGGTATTGATGCTATGTGATATTCTTGAAATTGTTGAAATTAAACCAAAAAATAAAAGGCCTTCAGGAAATCCGGCTCTAAAACAAGGTGAAGGTTCGAAAGGGGAGAGGCCGGTGCATTTTTGTCTGAGTGACGACCACCGGGAGGAACGAGTTAAAATGCATAGGGGAGAACCGAGCCGTAGTTTTATCCGGATTTAATGCCAGCCATGATTTTTTGGTTTTATGAGCGTGAGATGAGCATGTGTATAGCAAACTTGAGCCGTTTACTGGCGAAATTTGCATTTACTTATGCGGGAGCAGGTAGATTTTATTTATTAAGAAATGATTGTTAATACTTAAAA
>SLOS01000352.1 GCA_007132365.1 Bacteroidales bacterium
ATAGGAAAAAAAACAGCCCTGAGGCTTGTACTTCACCTGCTTAAGCAGGATCTGGCTGATGTTGAGAAGTTCTCTTCATCAATACTGCAATTGAAAAAAGAGATCAGGCACTGCTCCTGCTGCCATAATATTTCCGATACAGAAATATGCAATATCTGTTCAGACCGGAAACGGGATCATTCGCTTATCTGCGTGGTTGAAACCATAAGGGATGTAATGTCGATCGAAAACACCCGGCAGTTTCCGGGCATATATCATGTGCTGGGAGGAATTATATCGCCTATGGATGGCACGGGGCCCGGAGACCTCAACATAAAATCGCTCGAAGAGAAAATTGCCGGAGGGGGAATCAGAGAGGTCATACTGGCGCTCAGCACAACCATGGAAGGGGATACCACAAATTTTTACATATACAGGAAACTGAACAAATATCAGGTGACTATATCGACAATTGCCCGCGGGGTTTCCATTGGTGATGATCTTGAATATGCTGACGAAGTCACCCTGGGCAGATCAATTGCCAACAGAACACTTTTTGAAGCTTCCTTTAACAATGGAAAAGCATGTTAATGCCCTCCCTAAAACCCTAATACATGGTAAGCGATTTGGATAAAATTTTCAACCGGCAGATCAGATCCCATAAAAAATCTGCGATCAGGGAAGTCCTTAAACTGACCCAGCGACCTGATATTATCTCTTTTGCCGGCGGACTGCCTTCACCTGAGTCTTTTCCCGTTGAACACCTGAAAAAAATAGTTTGCGAAATATTTGAATCTGATGATGCCTATCAGGCCTTGCAGTACGGCACCACCGAAGGTGATAGGCGCCTCAGGGAACTGCTGGTTGAGAGATACCGGAAACAGGGGCTCGACATAGGAATTGAGAATCTGATAATAACCACCGCCTCGCAGCAGGCGCTTGACCTTCTTCCCAAGATATTCATTGATCCCGGGGATAAAATTATTTGCGGACTGCCGTCCTACCTGGGAGGGATCAGTGCATTCAGCTTTTACGGGGCACAAATGGAAGGTATAGAGCTGGACAGACATGGTATGCGTTCAGATCTCCTCCATGAGAAGCTGAAAAAGATGAAGGCATTTGGTGAAAAACCCAAATTCATCTATACTATACCAGACTTTCAGAATCCTGCAGGAATAACTATGCCGGAAGCCAGAAGACAGGAGATAATCGATATTGCCAGGAAACACGATGTATTGATAGTTGAAGACAGTCCCTACCGTGAACTCCGGTTTGAAGGAAAACCTCAGAGAATGATCTATGCCATGGAAAATACCGGACATGTGATATCCCTGGGGACCTTTTCCAAGATACTTGCTCCGGGTTTCAGAATCGGATGGGTCATTGCACACGAATTGATAATAGACAAACTGGTAACTGCAAAGCAGACAGCAGATCTATGCACCTCCCCCTTCGTACAGAAAATAGCCGCCAGATACCTTGAAACCGGCATATTCGACACCCACCTTACAACCATCACAAATTTATACCGCGAAAAGAGGGATATCATGCTATCCTCACTCAGGGAGCATATGCCGGAAGGAGTAACATGGACGGAGCCTGAGGGAGGACTGTTCCTTTTCCTGACCCTGCCTGGATATATGGACGCCGAAGATCTGTTTATGCAGGCAGTTGAAGAGAAAGTTGCCTTTGTCCTTGGCAATGTCTTCTATTGTAACGGCTGTGGGAAAAATACAATGCGTCTCAACTTCTCCTTCCCCTCGAAGGAAATGAACGTTGAAGGCATAAAAAGGCTGGCAAAAGCTATCAGAAAGAACATAAGATAACTTATCTTTATGCACCCCGTCAGTCCACGAATACCCGTAATAAAAAATGAAGCTTTCAGTAATAATTGTCAGTTACAACGTCAGGAGTTTATTGGAAGATTGCCTGAGATCGGCTGAGAAGGCAAGCCTGGGAATAGATTCAGAAATAATTGTGGTTGACAACAATTCGGCAGATAACTCTGCAGGAATGGTTGCTCAAAAGTTTCCTGAAGTTAAGCTCATAAGAAACAAGGAAAACCTGGGATTTTCCAGAGCAAATAACCAGGCAAGGGACCACGCCGGTGGCGAGTATGTGCTTTTCCTTAATCCCGACACCGTGATTAAGGAGAATACATTTAAGGTTTGCATCGATTTTATGGATTCACATCCGGGTGCAGGAGCCATGGGCGTTAAAATGACAGACGGTAAAGGCAGGTATCTTCCTGAATCCAAGAGGGCCGTACCAACCCCTATGATTGCTTTTTACAAGCTCAGCGGACTGACGGCTCTTTTTCCCCGTTCAAAAACTTTTGGCCGTTATTACCTTGGTCATCTCGATAAAGATAAGCCGCATCAGATAGAGGTACTCACAGGTGCATTTTTCTTTGCCAGAAAGGAGGCACTTGACAAAGTCGGATGGTTTGACGAATCATTTTTTATGTACGGGGAAGATATTGACCTTTCATGCCGTTTACTGCAAAATAATTTTACCGTTCATTATCATCCGGGGACTTCCATTATTCATTATAAGGGTGAAAGCACGAGGAAGTCGAGCATAAACTATGTCCTGATCTTTTACCGGGCAATGGCGATTTATGCCAAAAAGCATTTCAACTCACCAGGCACCTTCCTGCTGGTATTTCTGCTGTTCATTGCCATTTACTTCAGGGCCGGACTGTCTATCTTCAAAAGGCTACTCAGCCGTTTGCTTGTGCCAGCACTTGATGCGGCCGTTATTTATTCCGGCTGTCTGGTCATACCGGCCACCTGGGAAGAACAAATTTCTGCAACAGGTAAAGGATATCCCTCAGAGAACCTGACCGTATTAATTCCCACACTTATACTTATATGGATCCTCTCCATTTATCTTTCCGGCGGGTACAGGATACCATATGGTATTGGGAAAACCCTGCGGGGAATCTTTTACGGGAGCCTGGTAATGCTGATAATATATGGAATGCTGAGTGAGGAGTGGTACCTGAAACTGATGACAATACTTCCGCTGGCCCTGTTGGTCGGTCTGGGAACTACCATTACAAGGGTTTTAATATCCCATACCAGAAAAAGATACAGTTGACCTGTCAGCCCGGATAACCCGAATAATTAGCGGAACCTGCATTGCAGACTGAACAGATTTTAGTTAATTTTGTTTGCTTGTTCAATATAAATCAGAATTTCAGTCATGGCAAAAATCGAGCTCTTATTACCTGCAATGGGTGAAGGAATAATAGAGGCCACAATAACAAAATGGCTTGTAAAGGAAGGCGAAATGGTTGAAGAAGACCAGCCGCTGCTTGAAGTTGCCACGGATAAAGTGGACTCAGAGATCCCTTCTCCCGTTAAGGGCGTTTTATCAAAAATTTTAATGCCTGAAGGTGAAGTGCCTTCAATTGGGAGCCTGCTTGCCGAGATTGAAACAGAAGATGAATCAGACGATCCGGATCGCGAAGAGGTGATTAATGAAGTTACACGAATCACGGGAAAACCAGATCAGGCATCATTATCTGCAGAAAATGATCAGGCTTTGAAGCCTGGTACACGGCCGGAGGAGATGCCAAGGCATACATCCTCCGGAAAATTTCTGACCCCGCTGGTCAGGAGTATTGCAGTGAATGAGAATATCCCGGTCTCTGAACTTGATTTAATAGATGGAAGCGGTGATGGAGGAAGAATTACCAAAGAGGATTTACTGGCCTACCTTCGTAAACATGAGCCTGAAGCAGGGGACCTGCAGGAGAGGGACCAGGACAAAGGGTCAGAAAATAAAGATGCACCTGCAATGCAAGCAGAACCGGATCATAAACAAACGGAAACCGTCTCAAAAGAGCAACCGCTTCAACAGGCTTTCGCCGGAAAACCATCAGAAATAATTACGGGAGAAGGTGACAGGCTGATTGAGATGGACAGGATGAGAAAGCTGATTGCCGGGCATATGGTTACCTCAAAGCAAACATCCCCCCATGTAACATCATTCATTGATGCTGATGTTACCGGCCTGGTCAGATGGAGGGAAGCGAACAAAGAGGAGTTCCGGAAACGTGAAAACCAAAAGATGACCTACACTCCTGTTTTTATAGAGGCTGTGGCCAGGGCAATTCATGACTACCCGGGAATAAACATTTCAGTTGAAGGCACAACCATTATTGTGAAAAAAAACGTAAATATTGGTGTAGCTGTGGCATTGCCTGACGGAAATCTGATAGTGCCGGTAATAAAAAACGCCGATGAAAAAAGCCTGACCGGCCTTATTAAGACGGTTAATGATTTAGCTGAAAGAGCCAGAATAAATAAACTTCAGCCAAATGAAATAAGTGGCGGAACCTTTACCATAACCAATTTCGGCACTTTCGGAAATACCGCCGGCACACCCATAATAAACCAGCCGGAAGTTGCAATTCTGGGGGTGGGTGCAATAGTCAAAAAACCTGTTGTTATGGAAACACCCATGGGAGATGTTATTGCCATAAGACAGATTATGACACTGTCTCTTTCATACGACCACAGGGTAGTCGATGGTGCGCTTGGAGGCATGTTCCTGAGACGGATTGCAGAATACCTCGAATCTTTCGATACCGGCCGGAAAATTTGACCTAAAGGTCGATTTCTCATGCAATGCTAGTGTCGTGTCAATGCTATTGTGTCGGTTAAGTCGCAGGAATTTTTTCTCAGGTCAAGAAAAGAAAAACTGCGCATAGCCTAAGCTACGTAAAGTTTTTATTTTGCAGAGATGAGGAA
>SLOS01000288.1 GCA_007132365.1 Bacteroidales bacterium
ATTCATATCTTTTTGTGTGACTTGGCACATGGATGATTCATCCCTTTATATCAATAAACAGTTATTAAGGATAATTGTTTTACAGGATCCCTCTAAAACAAGTCCCACATAATAATTCCCAAAATTCAGGTTCTGCAGGCTGAATTCCCGCAGTTTCAACTTCTGCAGGTTCCATTTCAGTGAAATGCTATCCGGTCTCATCCCCGGGGGGCTCAACATTACCCTTGCTGAACAGGTAACCGAATGGATTCAATACCGGAACATGGCGGCAAACCACGGTGACCATTGCGAATACCGGAATCGACAGTACCATTCCCATTATCCCCCATATTTCATATCCAAGTATGACTGAAAGAATTATAAAGAAGGGGTGAACATCCAATTTGTCCCCCAAAACAATTGGCTGGAGAATGTAGGTGTCGATAATTTGCGCAATGGCAAAGGTCAGGGTAATTCCTATAAGCGTGCCCATACCGCCGGTGGTTACCAGGCTTACTGCAAGGGCAAGACAATACCCTATAAAATTACCTACAACAGGAATAATTGATAGTGCAGCAGCTATTAAACTAATCAGTAAGGCATTTTCCAGTCCCGAAATAACAAGGCCTGTAAAATACAAAATGGTTAGAAAAACCATCAGTAATAATTTTCCTGCCAGATACCTTCTGCTCACGGAAGATGAGCTTGAAATTATACTGGCCACTTCATCCCGCTTATCATCAGGGAAGAATCTGAGGATAAACTCCTTGAACCTGTACCGGAAGTGGATAATAAGGAATATATATACAATAATGATCAGTAGCCGGGTCAGGAATCCAAACAGGGCTCCCATCATGGTTAATGCCTGTCTGCGATGACTACCGGGATTCTGCAAGGTTCCATCATCCAGCTTATTATTTTCTTTATCACGGGTAAAAACATTTAAGTGCTCTTTTTCAAGGGGTGTATTTTCAACAAGATATTCTGATATTTCATCGATCGTTTCCTCAAGTCTCATTTGAATTTCCTCCCAGTCGTCAGCAAAACCTTTGATCTGGGATAATATTATTGTCACATAGGTTGCAATTACAATAATCAGTATCAGAATTGATGTAAGTGTAGCAAGAACCTTATTCAATCCCCATTTTTCCAGTCTGTTTGTTACCGGGAACATCAGAAAAGCCAGTACCATGGCGGTAACAAGCGGAACAAGGAAAGATTCTGCCTTAACCAGCCCCGTAAATAAAAAATATAAGGCAATCAGGGTGAGAGCAGGGTACAGAAGTATTTTTTTCCCATTTTTCATCTATATAATAATGAGGTAAATAACCGGTTTTTTTCCACCGGGTGAGCTACCGGGACTTTCAGCTACAGCATGAACCACTGCTTTTTCCTTTACCTTCACAAAGTATCTCATCATGTTTTACACAGGTAATGCCGCGTTTTCTCATCTCCCTGTTTCGTCCTATGGAGGTGACCGGAAACCTGCCGTTCTTTTTGAGCAGGATACTGATGGACAGTCCCCCAAAAACCATTCCCATTAAAACTATGGCTGCAGCAATGACCAGAAATAATTCCCTCATCTGTAGAAGTTGTTTCCTTACAAAGTTAAGATTATCATAAATTTGTTCCTACAAATTGTTTTGTTTTAATGTCGAATTATGGGTTAAATTGGCATTTAATGAAGGACTGTTTGGGAATATTCTTATTAAATTTGTGCAAAATATACCGGAATTCAAGAAAAGATTAAACCCTGATAACATGAATGAGTCATCGCATACGGACGACAAAGAACTTTCATTTGAAGATTTTCGAAATGAGGTGCTGACCGATTACCGGCTTGCACATCTGAGCCGGAACCTCAGTGTTGCCGGAAGAAAAGAGGTGCTTAGCGGAAAGGCTAAATTCGGCATATTTGGAGATGGAAAGGAGATTGCCCAGATTGCCTATGCGAAATATTTCAGGGAAGGGGACTGGCGGTCGGGCTATTATCGTGATCAGACCTTTATGATGGCAGCAGGTCTTCTTACTGCCAGACAATTTTTCGCACAGCTTTATGGTGAAACGGATGCGGACCTTAATCCCGGGAACGGTGGGCGCTCCTGCAACAATCATTTTTCCACCAGGAATATCAATGATGACGGTTCCTGGTGTAATCTGATGGAACAGAAGAATTCGGCGTCCGACATTTCGCCGACTGCCGGGCAGATGCCGAGGCTTCTGGGACTTGCCTATGCGTCAAAACTGTTTCGCAGTTTGCCGGAGTTACATAAACTGACCGGTTTTACAAGGGGCGGTAATGAAGTTGCCTTTGGAACAATTGGCGATGCCAGTACTTCTGAGGGTCATTTCTGGGAAACCATAAATGCAGCTGCCGTACTGCAGGTACCAATGGCTCTGGCAATATGGGATGATGGTTACGGGATATCCGTTCCCAGGGAATACCAGACTGCAAAGGGGAGTATTTTTGAAGTACTCCGGGGGTTTGAGCGGAATGACACAAGTCCGGGAATTGTCTTGCTCAAAGGCAGGGGATGGGACTATCCGGGACTATGCAAGCTCTTTGCTGAAGGCATTGAAATATGCCGGGAAGAGCATGTGCCTGTGGTATTTCATATTGATGAGGTCACCCAGCCCCTGGGCCATTCAACTTCAGGTTCGCATGAGAGATATAAATCTGCTGAAAGGCTGCAATGGGAAAAGGACTTTGATCCTTTGAAAAAGATGCGTGAATGGATACTTGCATCGGATCTGGGCACTGATGAAGAATTGCGCAAGATTGAAGAAGAGGCTCTTGAGGAGTCCAAAAATGCAAAAAGGGAAGCATGGAAAGATTACACAAGACCAGTTATAGTTGAACGCGATGCCCTTGTAAAGATAATAGATAACCGGAGCTGTATCTGTAAACGTGAGGGATACGATAAGCCCGGGACCATTACAGCGGAGCTTAAAAAGCTGCTTACACCCATAAGAAAGGACAATTTCAGGACAGCCAGGAAAATCCTGCGACATGTTTGCGCGGACTGTGAGATAAGGGAGGACCTGCAGGAAGATCTTACCAGGTGGCTCAGTCGAAACCGGGAGGATAATACCCTCAGGTACAACACTTTTTTATACAATGAATCAGAGTTGTCAGCTCTTAATGTGGAGGGGGTGAGTGCCCGGTATAATGATAATTCTACTGAGGTTCCGGGACGTGAGATATTGCGTGATTTCTGGGATGTTGTCCTTGAACGGGACCAAAGGGTCTTTATTTTCGGAGAGGATACGGGTAAAATCGGAGGTGTGAACCAGACATATGAGGGTTTGCAGAAAAAATACGGAGAACTCCGGGTAACTGATACAGGGATACGGGAAACAACAATTCTCGGGCAGGGCATAGGAATGGCATTGCGTGGAATGCGGCCGGTAGCTGAAATACAGTACCTTGATTATCTTTTATATGCACTGCAGACATTCAGTGATGACCTGGCAACCACCCATTACCGTACTCGCGGAGGGCAGAGTGCGCCGGTCATTGTAGTTACGCGCGGGCACAGACTTGAGGGTATCTGGCATGCCGGGTCCCCTGTCAGCATGATAATAAATTCAATCCGCGGTGTGTATGTCTGCGTGCCAAGAAACATGACCCAGGCAGCCGGTCTGTATAATACACTGCTGCAGGGCATGGATCCTGCAATAGTTATTGAATCCCTCAATGGATACAGGCTCAAGGAAAAAAGGCCCGAAAATATCGGTGAGTACAGAATACCTCTCGGCGTGCCTGAAATAATCCAGGAGGGGACCGATATAACAATTGTTACCTATGGCTCATGTGTCCGGATAGCCCAGGCTGCGACGGAGCAGCTCAGGGAGTTTGATATATCGGCAGAACTTATAGATGTACAGACCCTGCTGCCATTTGACAGGCCGGACACCATTCTTGAGTCGATCAGGAAAACCGGGAAGGTCTTGTTTTTTGATGAGGATGTTCCCGGGGGTGCTACCTCATATATGATGCAGCAGGTGATAGAGGATCGCGGAGGCTTTTTCTGCCTGGATGCGGGTCCGCGAACTCTTACCGGGAAAGATCACAGGCCGGCATATACATCGGACGGGGATTATTTTACCAAACCCAATGCTGAGGATGTTTTCGATGCTGTTTATGAGATGATGCACAAATCAAATACCGCCAAATACCCCAGGCTGTTCTGATTTCCTTTTGATTCCGCCTGGCACCGGGTTTTTACACATCAATTTTAATCCCGCCCGTTACCGGTTTTTATACATCAATGTTTTGTTTTTCCCCTTCCTCATTTTCAGTGATTTTCCGGATTTTTATGTTGAACGCTGCCATGAAAATCGACATAAAAGGGCTGATTATATTGAAAAATGCATACGGGAGGTAGCTGATAGTGGGTACGCCGAGGACGGCGGACTGGGTGGCGCCACAGGTATTCCATGGAATAAGTACCGATGTTACCGTGCCGGAGTCCTCCAGTGTACGGCTCAGCACCTCCGGCTTTAGTCCCCGATCCCTGTAGGTCGCCGCAAACATTCTTCCGGGTACTACTATTGAAATATACTGATCTGAGGCAGTGATGTTGAAGAAGAGGCAGGTGCCGACAGTGGTGGCTACCAGCGAGCCTGTTGTCTTTGCAAAACGCATAAGCCCTGACGTTATCCTCACCAGCATTCCGGCAGCCTCCATTACTCCGCCGAAGATCATGGCTGTCATGATAAGCCAGATTGTGTTGAGCATGCCTGCCATACCCCCGG
>SLOS01000390.1 GCA_007132365.1 Bacteroidales bacterium
GGTCCCTGATAACGGAAGTCACCCGGAAATTTGCCCAGGATATTGGAAGTATTGACAAAGGGGATCTGAAAAGGGAGTTCCTGGCCGTTACCGGTATTGACCCCGCCCTGATCATTCCCCGGGTTTCAATACTGCACGGGAAAATAGGAAATATCAAGCAGCCGATGCTTCATATCGTGATCTCTGAAAGAGGCATAAAAAAGCCGGTTATGAAAGGTGAGATAATTTCAGAAGACAATATCAGGGTGTTTTTCTTTATGCTCAGCAGAAGCGATGAGCCCAAGCTGCAGTTGAGGCTTCTCTCGAGGCTGATGGATATAGTCGAGCGGGATCAGTTTGTGAAAGACATCATATGCATAAAAAACCCCCGTGAAATTAAAGAATACCTTCTCCATAACGACAGGTACATTACTTTGCAGCTGAATAGGGGAACGGTACAGGAGGAGTTCATAAACAAATCCCTTAAGGAGGTCAAACTGCCTGCTGATGTTCTTGTTGCAATAATCCAGAGAAAAGACCAGATATTTACCCCGAGAGGAGATACGGTATTACGGGAAAACGATATTATTACAATAATTGGCGAAACCAGGGGGATTAAAACACTGTTCAATAAATATATTCACAAAGAAAACCCCGGATAATTGTGGGTTTAAAAAATACAGCAACTGAAATAAAATCATACTCCGGCTTCTTTCTGGCGCAGGATTATCTAACTATAATGAACTATTATTCTTAAAATCCAGGCTACAAGTATTATAATAAAAATGGTTACACAACCAACTTTGAATGCAAGCAGATTTGGAGGTGCATTATCAATGACCGTTTGGTCTTGAATTTCATTATCGGAATTGCAATTTCCACCCTTACCCTTATCCGGCACTTTTATATTTTTGGTTAATTTGATATTTTTTAACGCTTCCAGGTTCACTAAACCCTGATGATTTTATCATTTCTTTTTGCCTGCCGCAAAATGCCGGCGATTCCTTTGTGCGAAAAAACCAGATAAAATTATTGTACCTGAGATAATAATCCAAGTATTCGCGGATTAAAAACGGCTCAAAGTATGTATTATCCTTAATATAAGTCAAATAAATCTTTTTGGTTACTGAAATGTTTGTTATATTAAGGGCTGCCGTTTCATAATTGCTATTGCTCTCATATCAGTCGGAGTTATTCATATCAGAAATAAAATGACAATGGCTTCTGGCAATTTCCTCGAGCGGTCTGTTTGCGTATTTGTCTGCAAGCGTAATTGATTTCAGTTCGTCCATATTACCCTCTCTGAATGATTCGTATGAAATTGGGATTTTCAGGTCAGAGTAAATTTGTTTGTAGTCGTAAATTCTGTTTCTGCTTTGTGGTTGAATTGAGTTATCAATATATTTCCATTGCCTGTCTGAAAATTGAAGGAAGTTGTAAATACTGATTGACCTGTCAAAGTGTGCAAAGTGGTCCGACATGTCAATGAAGTGTGACATAACACCACCTTGCTTTTTTACTACCCTTTTGAACTCCTTTAGAATAGGAATTAAAATTTCCGGATAGATGTGCTCAAATGTGTTGTTTGAATTTACCAGGCAGATTGAATTGTCGGGCAAAGAAAGTTTTCTCGCATCTTCAATGAGATAAGTGATGTTTAGTTTTTGCAGTACTTCGTCCAGGGAGAGTTTGTCGTAGTCGTTAATAAGATCTGCGATTATGGCAAACCTTTCCGGAAGAAAGTTGATGGAGTTTTTTAACTCTCCTGAATTGTTGCTATCTAAAAATTTTTGCAAAGTTTCCTGCAATCTCAGCTTTGATACCAGTAAAGAAACGTCAACCGAATATATTTTATCTGCACCTGCCAGAAAATTACTGACAGGCACAATCGGATACCATCCTGTTCCAATCTCTAAACAAGTTGCCGGAATTGCCTTGTTGGAATATTTCTGGAAACTTTTTATGTGTTCTCTTGCATGCCCAAGCCGGTCATAGAAATAATCGACTGAAAGATCTACACCTTTGGTCACATATTTCTGGAAGATGAAATTGATTTTATGGCTGAACGGCAGATAAGAGATTGTCTTTTGAACTATCGCCTTTTGTTTCCATTTTTTCATTCGTGGTTTTATTTGCCGGGGTAAATACATAATGCCGTCATAGCATTGCCGCTTAAGAAATAGCGTTTTGTTCAGCGTTCCTGAACAAATATAACACAAATATTGCTATCAGGATTTTGTTTGAAGAAGTATTAAAATTTTGAGAGGCATGCTGAATGAATAGAGTTGGACTATGCCGGCTCATCAATATTAACTAAATACATCCAGTTAGGGAATAATTGCAGATTTTAGAATCAGAACAAATTCACAAGTTGAAGAGTTCTGTGCCCTTGTTTTGCAAGGTGGTCTCGAAATGGTTAAATCCAGGGAGACAGGTAATTTATCTTATTTAGCTGGCAAAGTAAATAAATATATGGAAGAGACGGGATAAATGCGCGACAGCCTGGAATAAAAAATCCGCTGCAAATAATTGATATACAGCGGATAATATTGATTGTATGTTGTCCTGCCAGGGGTCGAACCTGGACTCTTCTGATCCAGAGTCAGACGTGTTGCCAATTACACCACAGGACAATCAGTATTGTAAAATTAGTCATTTTTTTTTCTTGCATCTGCAACCTGACAGAAGTTTTTTGCATCTATATATAAAGGTGATTTTTATTGGTTTTGAAACCCTAACCCAATATATACCTGTTGATGTGTAGAATATAACTTTTTTCCGCTTCAGCAGCCTTCTTCAAAAGCCTCCGCCTGCCGGGATTTAATTTTATAATAAAACTACCTGAAACCTGACCCCTGAAAGATCCCGGCACGGTGGACGCTTTTTTTTAGCAGCCTGAACAATTGCCGGCTCATAATCACGGTTCCTTTTGCAAGGTGGTGTAAGGTATTTAGAATACAAGGATAATCCCCAGGTAAAAACCGGAGCTTGAGATATCGGAATTTATATTTTTTTCCCAGCTTTTCTCCAGGGCAAAAGCATTATAGGGTTCAGTGAACTGATCTGAGTAGGTCCACCGGGGAGACATTGGAAGGTTTTTCCAAAGGGAATAGGAATATCCGGCCCTGAGAAAGAAATCGCTGGTTATTTCATACCTTGCCCCGATATTCAAACGATAATTTAGAGAAGCTACCGAACCCGAGTATTCCGGTAAATCAAAATTACCCGATAAATAATCATAAGCTACAAGTGGATCAGTAAAGAGCATGTTTCCAGCCTGATCATACCCTGTGAAGATGTCTTCTATAAAAATATCGTCTATATCAATGACTCTCCCGGTATAGGAAGCATCTCCGCTTAATGTTGCAGCACTTGCCTTCACATTAAAGAACAGTGAGGGCAAAACATTCCAGTCCGCTTCAATGCCCGCCAACAGGCCAATAGAATTAAATGAAGCTGAGGAGTTTGTTTTGAGGGTAATATCATTGTTAAAAATGTACTTCAGATGAAGTTCAATATCGATTGAATCTCCCGTAAGCTCATCCCGGACTTTTTCAGTCCATATGTCGGTCAGATTATAATGTGCCGTCATATTAAGCTGTTGCATCAGATTGTCTCTCCAGCGGCCGTATTGCAATCCGCCTGACAGGCTCAGCTTCAGTCTCTCATTTGATATCAGGGGATGGGTAATAGTCATCCGGAGAGAATTTAAAGAGGTTTCGTGTGAAGTGCTCCATTCTGAAGATCCTTTTTCAGGGTCATAGGTGCCTGTATAATCATCATCTTCATTTTCATCAAGATCTCTTGTTCCCTCGAACCATGATGCCGGAAAATTCCTGCTTTCATGGAGATCAATTCCCATATCCCAGAAACTCACATATCCGTATCCGAATTCTTGACTCGTTTCCTCATCAATTTCATATAATCCCGGCACTTTCCCGGACTGCTTATCTGAGGCAGAAATCCGGTCCCATGAAATGCCTATACGTGTGCCATCATGAGTATATCCTATATTGAGGCTAAAGGGAATATCCGGCCGGGGTTTGGTTATAATGGGAGTGATTTTGTCACCATAATCCAACCGGGAATCAAAAATAACATCCTCCGGCAGGTCACCCTCATCCACCCATGATGATTTATCAGAAAAGAGTATTTCCGAACCCAGGTACCTGCCTGCGCCTCTTAGTGAAAGGCCGGGAAAATAATATATCCCGAGTTCTATTTTGCCTCTTTGGTCATTTCCGTTAAATTTGATTGGCTCCCACTGGTTTGATCCTTCTGCGATTCGAATGAAGGAGCCGGCATTCAGGGTTTTATCGATGTCCTGGGAATACCCGGGTATGAGAACAAATGTTAGATATAAAACCAAAAATATTTTTTTCATTAAAAGCAGGTTTATACGAATGCAGGAAAACTTGCAATAATTGACTGATTTAACCGGTAGTCTGCTATTATTAAAACTGCAGCACCTGGCATTTTTATTATCGAAAGTACTTATTATTACATAAAAAAGGAAGGCAATTTCAGGAAAACATGCATTGCCTGTGTTAATCTTATGGTTCTTTAACTCGCCCCCTGGTTTTGCAAACGCCCGGGAGATTAAAAAATTTCTAATTTTGAGGTTCTTTGGACAAGATTTGTTAATTTTGCAATACTTTTGAAAAATGGTCGCGTGGCCGAGTGGCTAGGCAGAGGTCTGCAAAACCTTCTACGGCGGTTCGAATCCGCCCGTGACCTCAACCCCCCGATAACC
>SLOS01000001.1 GCA_007132365.1 Bacteroidales bacterium
AGCCTCCATAAAATCGCCATTGGGGAAGTGATCGGTCCACTGTCTCTGTCCCTGAAATCCAGCCACAAGAGCATTGTGCCCGAGTGCTTCCTCTTCAAACCCGATCTCTGCAAGCCTTGGGTTCCCGACCATCAGGTCGCGTGCTATTTGTGTCATCTTCACCACAAACTGCCAGTCGGCGTCCTTCTGCTGTCTTGATCTTTGTTTATCAGGCGGATTCCTGTCCTCGCCCTCTTTACAATTTTTCTTAACCCAGTCCATGGCCTTCTCAAACTCTTTCTGATCGTAAATATTTTCATTTATGCGCCGTATGAATTCAGACATGTCAACATACTCACAGCGCATCCCGAGATACTTCTCAAAAAAACCGGCATCCACTATAGATCCTGCAATACCCATTGAAACGGAACCCATTGCCAGGTAGGAGGTTCCCTGCATGGTTGAAGCAGCCACACCTGCTTTTACAAAACGCAGTATCTTTTCTCTTACATCATCGGGAATGCTTTCATCACCACTGTCCTGCACATCCCTGCCGTAAATACTGAACGCAGGCAGACCCTTCTGGTTATGTGCAGCAAGAACCGCAGCAAGGTATACGGCACCGGGACGTTCTGTTCCGTTGAAACCCCAGACAGCTTTGGGCATATGAGGATCCATATCCATGGTTTCACTGCCATAGCACCAGCACGGAGTTACTGTAAGGGAAACCCCAACGCCCTGGGCAGCAAACTTGTCAGCGCACATTGCAGCTTCAGCCACACCTCCGATACAGGTATCTGCTATTACACATTCCACCTTGCTGCCATCTGCATGCCGCAGATTTGATTCAATAAGTGATGCAGCCCTGCGGGCCATATCCATGGTTTGTCCTTCCAGAGATTCTCTGATCCCTTTTCGCCTTCCGTCAATAGCCGGCCGTATTCCTACCTTGGGCAAACGCCCGATTATTCGTTTTTTGGTTTGCATAACTGAAGATTATTTAACAAGGTTAATAATAGATCGTAATTTTAATTGTGGAAAGATAAAAAAAATCCTGAAAAATACAGTCATCTAAGAAATAATCGGTTTAACCCGGTAACAGATCCACCCCGGCTCCGGTTGAGAACAATCCTTAATGAATACATGTAAAAAACCGGCCAAAAAAAGCCGGTTGATCCGAAAATTACAGCCCCGGGGGCCTTATAAACTGATGAAGTCCGATTCCTTTCCGGAAGGATTTTAAAATCCCATCAGCTTTCGGATTTTATATATGGAAAGTTGCTCATAGGTTTTCTCGATATCATAATCAATATCTTCAGCATTGTTAATTCTATCTTCCGGCAGGGAAGTTCTGTCATTAAAACCGGTATGATTGCGTATTTGCATGAGATGCTCCAGTTTTCTCTCTTCGCTGCGTATTAACTCATCAAGCGCCTCCATAATACAATCTTTAATTTGTTTTCTTACCTGTAAGACGATAATGACAGGAATTCGTTACATAGAAAAAAAGAAAATTTAGTGATTTACTATTAGATTTTGTAATTTCACCTGAGGCTTTATGCAGTAATTTCACTGATTATTATTACTGGCCGGCCCAGAACATGTCTTAATTCAAAATATCCCGGGTGAAGCAAATTGTCATCATAGTAGCTGGAGGTAAAGGTAAAAGAATGCAGTCAGATATACCCAAACAGTTTCTTTTGCTGAATGAGGATCCGGTATTGATCAGGACAATAAGGGCCTTCCATCAGTACAATCCGGAAATGGAGATTATCGTTGTCCTTCCGCAGGATCAGATTAAATACTGGAAGACTCTCTGTAAAAAATACAGATTCAACATCCCTCATGAAATTGCAGAGGGGGGCAAAACACGACATCATTCAGTAAAAAATGCAATGTCCGGGATTGAGCCCGGGGTAATCGTTGCTGTTCATGACGGAGTCAGGCCCCTTATCAGTCTGGCCCTTATACGGACTTGCTTTGATACGGCCGCCATACTGGGTAATGCAGTCCCCGTAATTGAACTGTCGGAATCAATAAGAGAGCTTGAAGGAGAAAAAAATACGCGGGCCGATCGTTCCAGGTTCAGGCTGGTACAAACACCCCAGGTCTTTCATTCGGACCAGCTCATTGAGGCATTCGGCCTGACCTATAAACCGATCTTCACCGATGAAGCGACCCTGGTCGAGTCTGCAGGTCACAAGATCCATCTGGTCAAAGGGCAGCCAGATAATATTAAAATTACAACCGCACTTGATTTATGCATCGCATCAACGATTCTTGAAAACTGTTAAATTTTGTAAAAAATTTTTGTTTAGAATTATTATAAATTATTTTTGTGACAATACAAATCAACATGCAGGCTTTATCAGATAAATCCGGTTAAAGTGAAAAAGTTTTTCAGACATATCGCGCTGATTATTGTATCAGGTTTGTTCATGATATCCTCAACCGGTATCTACCTTACCATTCATTACTGCAGCTCTGAAGACATTGCCGGATTGTTTCTTTTCACACCGCTTACCGGAGAGCCCTGTGAACATCATATCCAGGGACATAATGAAATGATTTGCTGCAACAATCCTGCCGGTAATCATCCCGGTTCCGAAACAGATAATTGTTGCGATCATACAATGGATGGCACTAATATGTGCTCCCTGCCTGATGAAATGCCTGAATGCTGCTCAAATACGGTTCTTTATATTTCGGTTGAAGACGATTTTGTCAAAACAGATCATCCCGCCTTACACTTAAATTATAATATCCCGTTATCAGCCTTCGGGCTCGATATTATTGATAAAGCCGGAAACACAGGCAATCTTTATCTGGCTGAATACGTTGATCCCCCGCCCATAATGTATGGAAGGGAACTTACCTTCTTCAACCGCATCCTTTTGTTGTGATCCTGCTTTCTTTTATGTGATCATAATCTGCATTTTAAACGCAGGTTATATAATTTTTTGTTTCACATTAAAAGTAAGCGAATTATGTCTTCATATAAATCAAAATCATTTATCACAATAATTTCAGCCCTGTTAATAAGTGGCAGCCTGCTGGCAAATAATCATCTCAGCTATGATGAAGAGGCCGCGGTATCAGGAAGTAATCTTCAGGCTCATGAGCATTTAAGGGGTATCGTAAGGGCAACGGTTGAAAGTAACGGTAAACTGGAAGTACAAACACTTCCCTACGCTTCGCTTTATTGGGCAGGGACTACCCATGGGAGAACAAGCGACGAACATGGTCATTTTGACCTGCACAAACCAAACACCACGGAGATACTGCAGTTGGTGGTAAGCTACACAGGCTATAAAGCTGATACAATTGCAATACCTCCGGGCAAGACCTACATTGAAATACTGCTGACGGAAAATGTCCAGCTTGAAGAGGTAACGGTGCGGCGCAGAATGGGCGGCAGCTTCATATCTGCCATACAGCCTGCCAAAACAGAGGTTATAACCATCAACGGCCTGCAAAGCCTCGCCTGCTGTAACCTCTCGGAAAGTTTTGAGAACAGCGCAACAGTTGATGTCGGTTATTCTGATGCAGTTTCAGGTGCAAAACGTATCCAGATGCTCGGACTGGCGGGGGTTTATTCACAGCTGATGTTTGAGAATCTTCCCGGGATCAGGGGATTATCATCCTCTTACGGGCTAACCTATATACCCGGTACATGGATGGAGTCAATCCAGATATCCAAAGGATCATCATCCGTGCTTAACGGATACGAGTCCACGACAGGTCAGATTAATGTTGAATATAAAAAACCCCAGAGATCGGAAACCCTCTTTTTAAATCTCTTTGCAAATTCAGAGGGCAGAATTGAAGCCAATATGAACTCAGCATATGAAATTGACGATACATGGAGCACCATGCTGCTCGGACATGTTTCCACCCAGCAGATGAAAATTGATCATAACGGCAACTCCTTTCTTGATATACCTCTGGGTACCCAGATCAACCTGATGAACCGATGGAACCATGAGGTGGAACACAAGCGCCATGTGCAGTTCGGTTTACATGTGCTTAATGATAACAGGTATGGCGGACAAACATTTTTTGATCGATCGACAGACAGGGGAACCACCAATGCCTATGGTTCGGAAATTGAAACCACAAGGCTCCAGGGTTTTATGAAAGCTGGTTTTTTTCTGCCCAATACCCTTGAATCAAGTATCGGGGTTATGCTGGTTGGAACTTACTACGACCAGAACTCCTTTTTCGGGCTGAATAATTACATTGGGAAGCAAAACAGCCTCTATTCGAATATCGTTTACCAGTCCATCATGGGCACTACCAATCACCGTATCAATGCCGGGATAAGCTACCAGCTGGATGAGTACAACGAGCAGTTTAACGACACTCTGCTTAACCGCACAGAATTTGTGCCCGGAATTTTCGGAGAGTATACATATACCTGGCCCGGGACGTTCACGCTGATTCTCGGACTGCGTGCCGACCACCACAACATGCACGATTGGTTTATCACCCCGCGCATCCATTTCCGATACCAGGTCAATGAAAACGGGACCCTGAGGGGATCGGCCGGCAAGGGCTTCCGCACCGCCAATGTATTTTCAGAACATCCGGCCATAATGGCCAGTTCCAGGCAGCTTGTTTTTGCTGAGGAATTCAGGGCCGAGGAAGCCTGGAACTACGGACTGAATTATACCCATGTTTTACCTTTAAACGAGGAAAGGAGTATTACAT
>SLOS01000387.1 GCA_007132365.1 Bacteroidales bacterium
TCCTATATGGTACATCAGCCTTTCAAGCTCGATCATAATATTTACATTATTTACCAGGACATGTTCTGGTACCTTCAGTAAAACCGGGGCAAAATTCAAAATACCCCTGATACCGTTCTCAACCAGATAGTGTGTTGTTTCCTGGGCTGAAAACTCAGGCACTGCAAGTATGGCAACAGAAACATCAAAAGCGGTGATGACTTCTCCCAGGTTCTCAAGTGAATAAACAGGTACAGAGTATCGCCGCGTGCGTTTGGCGGGATCGATGTCAAATGCAGCAACCATGTTCATATTGCTTTGCCTGTAACCCTCATACTTTATCAATGCAGAACCGATATTTCCCAGTCCCACAAGAATTACATTCTGCTCCTTCTCCTTTCCGAACAGCATCTTCAGCTCATCAAGCAAAATATCAATATCATACCCCCCTCTTCTTTTACCCCTGATCCCGCACTGCGAAAAATCTTTCCTTATCAGCACGGCGCTCACACCTGTCTCTTCAGAAAGGCTGTGTGAAAATGTTTTCTTAAGCCCCATTTTTTTAAACCGGAGCAGCGCCATCCTGTACCTCTGTAGTCGCTTGGTCTGAAGGAGGTTTATCATTTTATTGTTACTTTTTTCACATATATTATTTCACAATAAATATATGCCCTTATTTTCAAAATTGCAAATTTATTTATTAGTCTCTTGTTTTTCTTATATTTACAATTGTATTATTATTTAATCCTAATATTAATTACCATGTTTAACAAAAATAAATTAGCGTTTTTTTGCAGGGTTGTAACAATTTCAATAATTTGTTTGTGAATTCATTCATATTAATTATGGTGGATAAGATGGTTGTCATATCCATGACGGACTGGCAAGCTGTGCTTCTGCAGTTTGCCAGGTCTTATTCATTTTTTGCTCCGGTTCAATTTAACGGCTCGATGGACTATGAGCTTATTGATGAGGAAAATACCGGAGATATCATTTATAACCACCCGAAACCCTCCACATCTGTAAAAACATTTTTCCTCCCGGTTAAGGAAAATGTAACCGCCGACATCAGATATCAGAAACCAACACTTATAATGGGTGTTCCTTCCTGCGATCTGGCGGCCCTGGGCATTCTTGATGAAATGTACCTGAACAGGGATTATACAGATATATACTATAAGAACCGCAGAAAAAACAGCATCCTGATAGGATATGACTGCAACTCAACAGTGGAAAACTGCCACTGCACAAGTTATGGCATAAATCCCTTTCCTGAAAATAATTTCGATATTCTTCTTGTCAGGCTGGATGAAAATGTTTTCCTGCAACCTGGTTCAGAAAAAGGGATTGCCATGGTGAAGGAGCTTGAGAACCATGTGAAGGTTGTCGAAGCATCTGAAAATGAAATTCAGCATATCAGTGAAAAAAGAAAAAAAATAGCTGACTCGCTGACACAAAAGAACAAAAAACTGCCGGGATACGAATTATCCGGCAGGCTGATAAATGAGTCTGGCAGCGAAATATGGAAATCCTACGCCTCAACATGTGTCTCATGCGGAGCATGTGCAACCATATGTCCTACCTGCACCTGTTTCCTGCTGATCGACAGGCCCGGTTTTGAAAAGGTAAGGCAGCTTGATGCCTGCCAGTATCCGGGCTTCGAAAGGGTAGCCGCGGGGGAGGATCCGCTGGAAGAGCTTCCGGTCCGCTTCATGAACCGCTACCAGTGCAAGTATGTTTGGAAGCCTGTAAAATTTAAATCAATTGCATGTACCGGCTGCGGACGGTGCATAGATACCTGCATAGGGAAAATAAGCAAGAATGAATTACTGGAAGAACTGGCATCAGAAGAAAAAGCATGAAGGACACCAATATATATAATCCTCTCAGAGCCAAACTTTTGGAAGTGATTGAAGAATCACCCACCATCAAAAGTTTCGTGCTGGAACCGGAAAGGGAATTCTCTTTTGCAACCGGCCAGTTTATTGAACTTACCCTGAACGGAACAGGTGAGGCACCTTTTACCCCTTCATCCTCACCGCTGGTAAAGGACCGGATAGAGATAACCATTATGAGAGCCGGGTATGTTACTGAAAAGATCCATGCGCTGAAACCCGGTGAGGTTATGGGCATCAGGGGCCCGTATGGAAGGGGCTATCCCCTTGATGAACTGTACGGAAAAGAGATACTGGTCGTTGGCGGGGGTTGCGGTTTTGCGCCCCTCCGTTCGCTGCTTTACAACCTTGAAGCGGATAAAGATAAGATAAAGAAGGTGACATTCTGCTACGGGTCCAAAAATCCGGCCGAATGCATTTATAAGCCCTACATAGAAAATCTTAAAGCCATAGAAAAGTTCGAGGTTTACCGCACTGTAGACGTGGCTGATGAGACATGGGCCGAAGAGGTGGGGGTTGCAACCATGCTGCTTGACAAGGTGGAGGTAAATATTGAGCAATCAACTGCAGTTGTCTGCGGTCCCCCGGTCATGATGAAATACGGGGTGATGAAGCTGCTGGAAATGGGTTACAGAGATGAACAGGTATATCTTTCGATGGAAAAGAATATGTCTTGCGGACTGGGGAAGTGTGGTCATTGCATGATGGGTGAATTTTTTGTCTGCAAGGACGGACCGGTTTTCCGGTATGATGAGATAAAGGATCAGCCCGATATCTGGAAATAACACCGGATTATCATAAAGATTCGATGATATTATAAAGGATCACAGTTAATATTATTAAGGGCATGGCAAAAAAGCTGCTGATATATCTTGACAGGCTGAGGGACAACAGCCCTGGAGAGCCGTCCGATAATCCCAGGCCCGACGGTGTGCTGAGTGAATACCCCGACAGAAGCGGCAGGAAAACCATCAGGGAGCTTGCAGTATTCCGCTATACCTGCCGAAGGTGTGAAGATGCGCCCTGCATCGATGCCTGCCCGGCCGATGCACTGGATAAAAACCCAGAAGGTATTATCAGGCGTTCCACCAACCTTTGCATTGCATGCAAGTCCTGCGTGGTAATATGCCCCTTCGGCACAATGATGAGCGACTTTTTTGAACATCACCGGACCCTGGAGAATTACTTTGATCTGAGCGACCCGGATGAGATACAAAAGTTCATAGACAGAAACCCGGAGGGTGTTGTTTCCTGGGTGGACATGGAAGAGGACCCTGAAAAGAACATTTACCGGTTGAACGATCTGGTGCTGGTCAGAGAGATCGACTGGGAGAGTATCAAAGGAAAATAATAAGCTTAAGTATGGCCGAAAATCTGTTTTACTTCTTTGTTTTTCCCGGACTGCTGTTTGCAGGGGCAATCGGGGGAATGCTGAGCTGGTTAGACAGGAAGGTTACTGCCTGGGTGCAGTTCCGCAAGGGACCCGTACTTTTGCAGCCTTTCTATGATTTTCTGAAGCTGCTTCTGGTCAAGGAGACCATAGTACCTTCAAAAGGATCGGTGCTCACCTTCCTTTCAGCTCCTGTTGCGGGACTGTTCGGGGCATCAGTTTCAGCCGTATTCATACTTCTGCCGGCCTTCGGCATAACCAGTGGCTTCAGGGGTGACATCATTGTGATATTTTACCTGCTTACAATCCCTTCCCTTTCCTGGGTTATCGGGGCACTGGCATCGGGAAATCCCCTGGCAGCAGTCGGCGCATCAAGAGAGATAAAACTTCTTATCGGTTTTGAGCTTACTCTGCTGCTCATATTTGCAGCCGTGATAATGAAATCGGGAATGAGCATCAGCCTTTATGAGATCATTGCCCGGCAGCAGGAAGGCGGAGCATTTATCGGCAGCCTCTCAGGTGTGCTTTTGTTCATCGCCCTGGTATTCTGCATACAGGCCAAGCTTGGATTTGTCCCTTTTGATATAGCAGAGGCTGAAACGGAATTGTCTGAAGGGGCATTTATTGAGTATTCGGGTCCGCCATATGCCATAATAAAGTTTACCAAATATATTATGCTGTTTATTCTGCCTGCCCTGGCAGGGGCACTTCTCCTGGGGGGTCTGCCTGTCGGGGGAATATCCGCCCTGTGGTCGCTGCTGAAGATCCTTGCCGTGGTGCTGCTGCTTACACTTATCAGGAACACCAATCCAAGGGTGAAAGTGGGGCAGGCAATGCGTTTCTTTCTCATATGGATGAATGCGCTGGTTGTAATCGCTATTGTATTGAGCTACCTGGGTTTATAAAATTTGGTGAGTTGAACCCTGGTAGGATAACATTGTTTGCTGTAATTTTTAAACAAAAAAAAACAAGGAAAATCAATTTACCGTGGGAATAAAGAGCTTCTGCCTTAAAAAATCACTCTGGCTGTTCCATTTCGGGGGTGCGTCCTGCAACAACTGCGATATAGAGATACTGGACTGCCTGACTCCGCGATTTGATGTGGAGCGGCTCGGAATGCTTCTGGTGGGCTCGCCGCGGCATGCTGATGTAATACTGGTGAACGGCTCCATTAACAAAAGGGACAGGGACCGGCTTCTGGAAGTTTATGAGCAGGCAGCAAAGCCTTGCCTGGTGGTTGCCATCGGGGCCTGCGGTTGCACAGGAGGAATATTTGCTGAGGGGAATACTTTTGCGGGACCGGTGGACAGGATCATACCTGTTGATGCATACATACCGGGATGCCCTCCCAAACCTGAAGCGATTCTTGCAGGGGTAGTCAAGCTGGTTAAGGCTAAACTGGAGTAAGGATGAACCGGGGTAA
>SLOS01000408.1 GCA_007132365.1 Bacteroidales bacterium
CCATATATAAACTTACCAGATAGGTCATCAGCCTGTAATCGGCTATTTGTTTAAAAATGTGAATCAAATCGGTTTTTAAAAATACAAGTAACAGCATCACCATCAACAATGGTTTAAGCAGTGACATTAAAAAATCGTTATAAACCGGATAGCTCAGGCCCAGTAAGATACCTGCCAGCAGAAACATCCAGAAATAGCTTTCGATGAAATGAATCAGCCTCATAACACTGGTGTATATTTAACTAAACTGTCAATATAAAGGTTTGACGGCGATGTTGCTGCGAATATAAATTATTTATCGCTGAATTAATTGCGGGGGTTAATTTTCGGGGTAGATTGATAAAGACCTGCCATACGGAAATGATTTGATTTTCTTTTACTATATTTGAAACTATGCAGCATTAATAAAACTCCTGTAAGCAATTGATATTCATAGAAAGTGATGATCTATTGGTGCTGGGTTAATGTAATGGAATCCTTTGATATTATGCTCTTAAAATAAAATAATAAGATGAAGCCACCATCATTTTCCGGCAAGCAAGTCAGATTATGTAAACTGTCAGTTCTGGCATTATTATTTGGATATCTTCCTCTTTTAAGCCATTCACAAGGAATAAAACCTTCAAATGTGCACAGGGTAACTGTTACCAGCCGTTATGTTATTGAAGACGGCGAAAGAACGAGTCAGTTCAATGCCGTTAATCAGGAGATCTATGATTCCCTCGGGCGGCTTCATGCCGATATTGATTTTGATTGGGAGACACGTTATCCCAACAATTATCGCTGGCATTTCTATGACAGTATGCTGCTGGTCCGCACAGAGCATTATATTGATGAGAAACTTGATCGCCGGGTGATTTATGAATATCACAGTGATACCCTTGTTTCCGGAGAATTTCATTACACGCGGCAGGGAGAAGATACCCTGCTGTACAAAGTGATTAAATATTCGTACAATCAGGAAGGCTTGCCTGAAAGTATTGAGGCCCTGAACAGTTCGGGCCGGAGGCTCTTCAGGGTTCGATCTTCGTATGATGAGACGGGGACCGAGATAAGGCGCAGGGTGTCCGGCAGAAGAGGCGGGCCGGAGGATGGGATCAGCAGGCTGGACAGGGAGGCAGAATATGACAGCCTTGGGTTTCTTGTATATGAGAAGGTTCAGTTAAGGATGAGCGACCGGAGCAGGAAAGAATATACCAGAAGATATCGTTATGATGACAGGGGAAACCTGGTTGAGAAGCTTGAGAGTGATCAAAACGGGGACCCGGTCAGCAGGATAGAATTTGGCTGGCAGAGGGACCGGAACCGTCTTGCCCAGATCCGGTATTATGATGCGGAAGGTAACCTTGAAAAGTTTCTGGCAAAGCGTTATGAAATTTACCTTACTCCTGACCGACGACAAAGGATTATTGATTATTAGGTCTATCCAATCTGAAAGCATCTGTTCCGGTATTTAATGATAATCTATCATCAAATTTTATACATGATAATAAAAAATTCCAGTGGTTAAAATGTTATTCGTCACAAAATTCATTCCGTTTGTCATGTAAAAAGCTCCTTCCATCTAATTTTCATGTCTCACTGAAACCTTTAAAAACTTTCCCCGTTACATTGACCAGCAAGGCCTTACCTGTTCATTTGATTACTTACACTAATTCAGTTTATTGAAATTACTTCTGCGACTGATCAGATCAGAAACGAATCAGAGTTTTTTTCTGAAACCGGATACGCACCATCCCGGCCTTATTAACAAGGCTGACATATCTCAATCTGCAAGTTTTAACTTCTCTTTTCTGAGAACTTTTTGTTTCCGGCTCTTCTTTGCCGATGATCCGGCAAAAGCCAGATGCAAATCAGTTTTTCATCAACCAGGTCAGATTCCGAATTTTATTAAACCGATATTTTGCGTAATAAATTACCTGATTATGCAACCTATTTACCGGAATATCGTACTAAGTGATAATTATGAACCAATTAAGTGACATATTAATATTAATCAAAAACTATTTTAACCAAATTTTTATCCTTTAATTTTAAAATTATGAAAACAATGACTAAAAAGAGCGTTTTGAAACTGGCCATGACACTGGTGGCCGCTTTTGTTTTTACAAGTGCGTTTCCGCAGGGGAATCAGGGGGACTATCAGGATATATCACTTGATGAAATTGCTGCGGGTGTTTCTTACGTCACACAGGATGCAACAATTCCTCTTTATGTTTTGCCGGACCCGGTCTATCATCCCACATGGGCCTTCCCCAGCACCAATATTACTGCAGGCTTTACATGGGTGTTTACACCGGATGGATGGACACTGGGTAACCAGTTAACGTTATTGCAACCAGATGATTTGAATTATGTTCAGATTACCGGAAATGTAGTTGGTGGTCCTTATGAAACAAATGTTAGGGAACTGGCTCCTCTTGCTTATGGCGGATGCAGCGATGCGGGACGAATTTTTAACATTGTGGTTACAGGCAAACCCACTGCAGAATTTGAAGGAACTGATACTCCTGCCAACGACTGGGATGAATTGGTAGCGGGTTATTCTTATCGTGCATGCGGAAGCAAGGCAGCTGAAGATATAAATATCACAATAACCGAGGCCAATGCACCAGCAGCACTTCAACTTTATGCCTATAGCGTCCATAGGAGGGTGGTCATTCTTGATGTAAACGGCAATGAAGAAGACATTGTAAGCACTGATGACATTATTGACCATACCATTGCTGATAAAGGCTTAACATCTATTGTTTCCACCGGAGCATTAGATGTTCTTAATTATGATTGGGGTACCGGAACGGCAGTTCCTTCCAGGACTCTTTATGAATTTACCCTGGCGCCCGCTACCGATGCTCCTGATGCAATAGATGGTATAATATCAGCTATTTCCCACAAATCAGATTATCTTGCTCTCAGCGCCGACGCTGATGCTTTTACTGATTATGCTTTTACAGGTACCACTGTTATTTCATATGTTGTCAACCCGACACCTGTTACCGGACCTATATTCCATATACCTAACAATTTTGGGTTGTAATTTAAGGAAGGTACATCAGGATTGTAATTTAAGTAATCAGGTATCATAATTTGTTCCCACGAATTCTCATAACAGTTTTGACCGCTCTTTTAGTCGGGGTGGCTGCGCATGGACAGGTGTTACACTCTGTCCATGCCGGCAGTTCCGGTATAAGATACGGGGTGGAGGCGACTCCGGGTTCGCTTTATGAATGGCATGTTGTTGACGGCGGTGTAATATCAGCCGGCTACAACGACCAGGTGGAGGTGGACTGGGGTATCATCCCGGGTATATATGAGATATGGGTCGTGGAAACAAATATTTACGGTTGCACGGGCGACACGGTCAATACATTTGTTGAGGTGATCGACCGTATGGATTTTGACCCTTTCCCACCTGTTGTTGAGATTTGTGAGGGGGAAATATATGTGTTCGATGCAGGCAGCGGATTTGTGGCATACCTGTGGAATGACGACAGTGATTTCATAACGCAGACTTTCGCAACGGGCGAGGCAGGTACATACTGGGTGCAGGTGGTTGATGAGAACGGGCTTATCGGCAGTGATACGGTTGAACTTGTTGTAAACCCGTTGCCTGTTGTTGATCTGGGACCTGATACTATCCTGCAGTTAAATGAAAATATAGTACTTGATGCCGGTGATGACGGAGCCATATACAACTGGTCGACAGGTGCAATAAGTCAGACAACACGGATTTACGGCACACAAGCCCCGCTGACAGTTTGGGTTGAAGTAACCACTATGGCGGGCTGCAGTGCCTCCGACACCATCTTTATTGATTTTGATGAGGGAATTGTACTTATCATTCCCAATGTATTTACTCCCAATGATGATGGTATTAATGATACATGGATAATAACCGATCAGGACGGCAATGATCTTTTCTTTAATTATCCCAATGCAGTGGTAGAGGTATTCAATCGCTGGGGAGAGCTTGTATTCCAGTCCCCGCCAGGTTATCCGACACCATGGGATGGTACCTACCGTAGCAGGCCTCTGCAGATGGATTCATATCATTACGTGATTACCCTTAATGCGCCGGGTACCAAAGATATAACAGGGAACATAACTATCGTGCGCTAAAAAGATTCTGTCTGTTGAAACGAATAACGTTTATTTGCGTAGAATATGAAAGTTATGAAAACAACTGTTACCAGTAATAACCAGTGTAGAGGTATTTTTATGAGGAAGATCCTTTTCATATTCTTTATTCTGGCAGTTTCATCTGCTGCAAATTCACAGCAGCTTCCACTCTATTCCCAGTATATGATGAACAGTTTTCTGCTGAATCCTGCCGTTGCCGGTAACGATGGACTTACATCGTTTAATTTCACCGCCAGGGAGCAGTGGATCGGTTTTGAAAATGCTCCGCGCACAATCGCCATCAGCGGCCAGTCCCGGTTACTGAGAAACAGTCCTATAGCCCGCGGCCGTTCCGTGAGGAATCGACCCACATCAATGAGCCGGAGTGGAAATGTTGGGGTAGGCGGGTATATTTTCAATGACAGAAATGGTATTATTGACCGGACGGGTCTTCAGGGAACTTATTCCTATCATATCTGGATGGCACAGAACCAGCTTTCTTTCGGGATCTCGCTCACAGCCTATCAGCTTAAGCTGGATGACAGGAACATC
>SLOS01000169.1 GCA_007132365.1 Bacteroidales bacterium
CTCCGGCAATTTTCTCTTCGAGCGATTTTATGTTGAGGTCTCCGGGCCCCGTGCCATCCATAGGTGATATTATTCCTCCCAGCACATGATATATGCCCGGAAACTGCCGGGTGTTTTCGATCGACATTACATCCCTTATGTTTTCAACCACGCAGATAAGCGAATGATCTCGTTTCTGATCTGAACAGATATTGCATATTTCAGTATCGGAAATATTATGGCAGCAGGAGCAGTGCCTGATCTCTTTTTTCAATTGCAGGATTGATGAAGAGAACTTTTCAACATCAGCCAGGTCCTGCTTAAGCAGGTGAAGTACAAGCCTCAGGGCTGTTTTTTTTCCTATACCGGGAAGACCGGCAAACTCTGTCGTTGCCGTTTCAAGCAATCGGGAAGGGTAATGGTCTGGGTTCACCTTATGACTTTTTTTACAGGCAAAATTAATATCAATAAAGGGCATTAACAAACATTACTCTTCAATTAAGGTGTGGCCAACGTGTTACGCAGATTATTTCCTTATAATATTTTTGTGTAATCTTGCATTCTTATTAAATGATGCCGGTAGACTGTAAATTTACAACATTATTTTTCAGATGCCACCACTGTATGTAATTTCTGTTGTTTTTGCCTACTTTTTACTGCTTATTGCGATCTCATCTGTCACCGGCAGAGATCGCGGAAATGCCGCTTTTTTTCTAGGCAACAGAAAATCCCCCTGGTATGTGGTTGCATTTGGCATGATAGGCGCCACTCTTTCCGGTGTTACTTTCATATCCATTCCGGGTTGGGTAGGAGAAAGCGGTTTTTCCTATATGCAGATGGTCCTGGGGTTTCTGATAGGCTACTATATAATTGCCAATATCCTGATGCCCCTGTATTACCGGCTGAACCTCACATCCATTTATACATACCTGAATGTCAGGTTTGGAAACTACTCCTATAAAACGGGAGCCCTGTTTTTTATCCTGTCTCGCCTGGCAGGAGCCTCTTTCAGGGTCTATCTTATGGCCAGTGTGCTGCAGCTAACCGTGTTCGATGCATGGTCAATACCATTCTATGCTACTGTGGCAATAACCATATTACTGATATGGCTATATACATTCAGGGGGGGGATTAAAACGATAATATGGACCGATACGCTGCAGACGCTTTTTATGCTGATTGCAGCGGGTGCTACGGTATGGGCCGTCGCAGGCGAGCTCCAGCTTGGGTTTTGGGGGCTGATACGGGAGATTAGTGAAAGTGAATATTCAAGGGTGTTCTATTTCGGGGACTGGAACGATAGCAGGCATTTTGTCAAACAGTTTACAGGAGGCATCTTTATCGCTATTGTGATGACCGGGCTGGATCAGGATATGATGCAGAAGAACCTGAGCTGCCGGAACATCTCCGAGGCCAAAAAGAACATGTACTGGTTCAGCTTAACCCTTGTACCTGTCAAGCTTCTGCTATTGTCCCTGGGTGTTTTGCTGCTGATTTTTGCTGCACGGACTGGCATACCGGTGCCTGAAAGAGCAGACGATATTTTTCCGGTTATAGCGACACAGGGCTATCTGCCTCCCTTCATTATGGTTTTTTTTGTCGTCGGACTGGTTGCGGCAACTTATTCAAGTGCAGATTCAACCCTTACGGCTCTTACTACTTCCTTTACATTAGATATCCTGAATGCCGGATCGAAGGGTGAGGCAGGGCTTCTGAAAGCCCGAACATTTGTACATGTTGGGATGGCTGTGGCTCTCGGACTCATTATCGTGGTTTTCAGAACCCTGAATGACCAGAGTGTCATAAGCGCGGTATTTACTGTGGCTGGATATACTTACGGACCGCTGCTTGGCTTGTTTGCATTTGGGATCTTTACAAACCTCAGGGTAAGGGACAGGTTTGTGCCCTGCATTGCAGTTGCGTCACCTCTGCTTACCTGGCTTATTGACTCTAACTCAGAGGCCCTGCTTGGTGGCTACCGGTTTGGTTATGAGTTGCTGCTTCTGAACGGGATCATTACCTTTACAGGGCTATTCGTTTTAAGGTTAAAAGGTAAATTCCGGGCATAGACATTAAAAAAGGCAGCCTTCAGATTATATAACCGGAAGGCTGCCTCATACACGGACTGTTTCTTTGTTGAATTGCTGTATCTTCCCCTGAACTAGACTATTCCTGCTGCAGATAATTATTACTTTTTGTTAACCTGATTATTAGCTGCCTTTTTTTTCATCCTGTCCAGCAATTCCGCTTCATCTTTAACACCGCTGTGCCCGTATATTTCCTGCATCAGATGGCCATATTTTTCATAAACAATGTTTCTTCTGAGTTTTAATGTCGGACTTAGCTCACCGGAGAGGGGGCTCCATTCATCGTGAACAAGCCTGAACCTTTTTATCTGCTCGGTCATCCCAAGTCCTGAATTTATCTCGTTGATCTCTCTCTGGAATCTTGCTATAACTTCTGGAATTTTGATAAGGTCAGAATTATCCCTGAAATTTACCTTATGGATCGAGCACCAGTTGTGTAAAAACTCAAAGTTAGGCACTATCAGGGCAGAAACGAATTTTTCGTTCTCACCAACAACCATTGCCTGGTCAATGAACAGAGACTCCTTTATCTTGTTCTCAATAACCTGCGGGGCTATATATTTTCCGCTTGATGTTTTGAAGATCTCTTTTTTCCTGTCTGTTATCTTAAGGAATTTATCCTCCTCCATTATCCCTATATCTCCGGTATGGAACCAACCGTCTTCGTCTATGACCCGGGCAGTCTGCTCCGGATCCTTATAGTATCCAAGCATAATATTCGGACCTTTGGCAAGGATCTCTCCGTCTTCTGCAATTTTTATCTGTACATTGGTTAACGGAGGCCCGACAGTACCAAACCTTACATTACCAGGTTCTTCAAAATAATTTACTGCCAGAACGGGAGAGGTTTCAGTAAGGCCGTACCCTTCGAGGACAGGTATGCCGGCTGCCCAGAATATCCTGGCAAGGCGGACCTGTATGGCGGCTCCCCCGGTCATTATAAACCGGATCTCACCTCCGAGAGCCTGCTGCCATTTACTGAAAATCAGCTTACGGGCAATGTTAAGACGGAAGTTGTACCACCAGCTGTTGCCTGTATCCTGATATTTAAGTCCCAGTGAAACGGCCCAGAAAAAGATCATCTTCTTGATACCTTTCAGATCTTTCCCTTTTCCTATGATTTTGTCGTATACCCTTTCCAGCAGCCGCGGGACAGTTACAAACAGGTTTATTTTAAGTTCCCTTAGATTGTCTGCTATGGTGGCCATGCTTTCTGCATAGTAGATACTGACTCCCTTATACTGGTAAATATAATTTACCATTCTTTCATAAATGTGGCAGAGGGGGAGGAAACTGAGTACCCTGAATTCATGCGTGATATTGAATTTTGGATCCACAGCCTTTACATTGCTTATTATGTTGTCATGTGAAAGCATAACTCCCTTCGAAACGCCGGTTGTACCTGAAGTGTAGATTATGGATACCATATCACCCGGATCAATGGACTCCTTGATTTTTTCAAGTTCCTGACTGTGTTTATCAGAGTTTTGTTTGCCCAGATCAATTATTTCGTCGTAGTTGGGGGCACCCTCAATCTGGTTAAAGGTATACAGGTTTTTAAGGGCAGGTATGCTGTCGGATATTGGTTTAAGCCTTGTGTAAAGGGATTTGTCCGATACTATCAGCATTCTTGCATCGGAGTGGGTGAGAATGTATTTGAACTCCTCATCACTGATAGTTGGGTATATTGGTACATGTACCACACCTATGGATGACATACCCATATCAGCAAAATTCCATTCCGGGCGGTTATTTGAAATGGTTGCTATCTTATCCCCTTTCCGGAATCCCATACTAAGGAGTCCGTAAGAAAAGAGCCTGACTAATTCCGCATATTCGGAAATGCTGTATCTTCTCCATTCTCCGTTTTGTTTTGAGGCCAGTGCATCCTCTTTGCCGGGCCACTTTTGTTCAAACGCAGCTAGAATGTCAAATGTTCTGGTTACTTGCATATTATAAGGTTTTGTGAATAATTGGTTGAGCTTCAAATATATTATTTTTAATGTTAATTTTATCGACCGGAATACGCCATGTGTTCAAAAAATATCCGGCCTGTGCATATGATTGCTATAAACACTGGAGTTAATGCGCAATAAATATTTGCTGTTTTTTCGACCAGATTTTATGTTTCGGACCGGCATAATATTTTCAGGGTACAGTAATCTTGTTTTTTACTATATTGCACTATCCCGTTTCATAAATTTTGCATCCGGATTTGACCGGCATAAACCCGCTTATATTCTTTACAATGAAAAGGGAAGAGAGGTTAACTACAGGAATATGATGAAGCATGTTAAGGATGCGGATATTTTATTGTTTGCTGAAATTCACGGCAATCCCATTTCACACTGGCTTCAGTTGGAGGTTACCCGCGACCTTTTCAATAAGCTGGATGGTAATGATTATGCTGGCAGGGCAAACTATATCGTTGTGGTTCCGGCAAGTATGACAAGAACTTATTGAGACTGGGTTTTAAAATGTTCATTTATGCAATTGGCTGAAAAGATATTTGAGGGTCACCACAGGGAGTGTTTTGCAGTTGCCGGGAAAAACCTTATAGTAAAAAAATTAAAACCCAGGCCGAAAATATTTTGGA
>SLOS01000271.1 GCA_007132365.1 Bacteroidales bacterium
TTCCCCGTTTCAAATCCATGGGATTTGCCCCGGCAGTAACGTTCTTTAATCCCACGCTCATAATCGACTGAGCCAGAATAGTGGCAGTGGTGGTACCGTCACCTGCCTGATCTGCAGTTTTGGATGCCACTTCCTTAACCATTTGTGCCCCCATATTTTTATAGGGATCTGAAAGCTCTATCTCTTTTGCAACAGTTACACCGTCTTTTGATATTTGCGGAGCACCAAATTTTTTATCCATAACCACATTACGGCCTTTTGGGCCCAGTGTTACCTTAACTGCATTGGTAAGTTCATCTACACCCGCTTTAAGGAGTGTCCTGGCTTCAATATTGAATTTAATCTCTTTTGACATTTTAATATAATTTTTATTTGGTTTAACGACTTTATTGATTAATTACTTTTCGATAAGTAAAATATCATCCTCACGCATAATCAGGTAATCCTTACCATCAAACTTAATCTCGGTTCCTGCATACTTTCCGTAAAGCACAACATCACCGACTTTAACGGTCAGTGGTTCATCTTTTTTTCCTTCGCCAACGGCTACTACAGTTCCTTTTTGTGGTTTTTCCTGCGCAGATTCAGGTATTATTATCCCGCTTGTTGTTTTAACTTCTGCTTCATGGGGCTCGACAAGTACTCTGTCTTTCAATGGTGTTAGCTTAATATCAGCCATTTTTTTTTAATTTTATTGGTTAAACATAAGTGTTATAAGTTTGCTACCCCTGATCATATTTTATGCCAAAAGATAAAATAGCTATATATGGACAGTTAGGCGGATTAAAAATGGCATATTTACCGGTAATATGACAGTTAACTGACAGGTGCCTGCTTTACAATACAGGTCACAAACTCCTGATTTAATTAGCATTGCCAAATATTCCCCGGTTTGTCAGGAAAACAAAAGGAGTGTCAGCATGAAATGACATACTGACACTCCTTTTGTCGTTTGACAGAGAAATTCTCCCTATACGGTCATATCCTTTATGAAAATGAAGAGTTAATCCCCACTTTCATCATCCCCCGGTAAAGTCTCAATGTCAGAAGGCAGGTCCGGGATCGATGTAGGGAATGAAGGCAAAGCTGAAGGATCGATTGTCTGCTCTATCTGGCCTTCTATAATTGAACGCTCTGCTTCAATCTCTCCACGGGGGATGGTTGCAGTGGCCAATATACTGAGAAACACAAGGCTTCCTGCCAGGGTCCATGTTGCCTTCTCAAGAAAATCAGCAGTTTTTCTGACACCCATAACCTGATTGGAGGCAGAAAAGTTAGCTGCCAGTCCGCCTCCCTTTGAATTCTGCACCAGCACAATTAAAACCAGCAGCACTGCTGCAATAAAAATCAATACTGAAATAAAGGTAAACATATTATTTAATTATTATTTTTATAACTATTAAGATTTCACTGATTAATAAAACGTTTGATCTCATCAATCTGATCTGCAAAGTAACTATATTTTTCAGGATATTTCAAACATAATTTTTCATATGCATAAATAGCCTTCCTGTAATGCTTCTGCTGAACATAGATCCTGGCAAGTGTCTCGGTAAAAAATTCCTCATTTTCACTGGAGCTTCTTTCTGACATATCCTTTGGGGGATTATCATCATCAAGAGGAGAACGGGGTTCAATACGGGGCTTATCCTTTAAAAACCGGTCAATAAGGTCCAGACTACGTTCATTTGCACCTTCCCCTTTTTCAACTGCCTGATCAGAAGAAACAGAACCGGTCTGAAACATATCAAGCCACTGAAAAAAGGAATGTGCTTCTCCTTCACGGCTTTCCTCGGTTTTCAGGTTTTTTTTTTCAGCTTTGGGTGTGGCATCCGGGTACTGCTGCTCCCGGTCGGTTTCATTTGCAGCAGCTGACTTGTCAAGTTCAAGAAGCTCTGCGTCAGATTTTTCCGCTGATATATTTTCGCTTTGCACTGTCCGGTCATCAGACTCATGCTCAAATCCACTGAAAATGTCAGCCTTATCATCAATATGCAGCACATCAGATCCGGTATCATCAGTTGCAGCTTCCTCCGCCTCCCTTATCGCTTCATCCGGATCAGGCTTAATCTCAGCAATCTCCCCGTGCACTATTTCGGACGGTTCCTCTGTTAACTGGTCCGGCATATACGGCTGTCCTTCAATTGTTTCCGGGACATAATGGTCACTTGCTGTTTCTGTTTTGGCCTCATTCTTGCTTTTCAGCTCTTCAATTTCCCTGAGCACCTTGTCGGCAAGACTTTCCTGGTGCCCTGCTGCCTTTTCCTCATTGTCTGTGCCGGTTTCTGCTGTGACATCAGGTTCAGGTGCTGCTTCAGGTTCAGGTGCTGCTTCAGGTTCAGGTGCTGCTTCTCTTTCATTAATCGTGTCTGATTCAGCTGCACCTGCACTGACCTGAGGTTTTACGGAAACTCCTCCAGGAGTGGAGACTGTGATTTCAGGATTGACTGTAAACTGATGCTGATGTATAAGGTTAAAAAGTATATGCCTGTTTCCTATATGGGCGGCCGAAAATTTCAACTGATTACTGAACCTCATATCCCGGACGTTATTCAGATTCTTTACAAGCAGCATATGTGCTGTATGAAAATAGGGGTACTCCTGCAAAACATCCTTTATCTCATCAAGGCTTTCCGCATCCAGTGATTCAGGGTTATAGAGGTATTTTACAAATTTATCCCTGTTCATTTTTTCAATAAGTTAGCAGATCCCGTCAACTAATAAATTACCAGTTAACAAAGGCACGGTTAAAAACATCCTCTGCAATCTGGTCGATGATCTTTTTAACAAGGTCAGCTTCAACAGCCTCCAGGCCAAGTCTTGCGTCATAGTCCTCATGCCTTGAAAAAGTTGTTTCAAAATCCATTTTGGGATCAGCCGTATTGGTATACGACACCCGCACGCCTATTGTAAGCCTCTCAAGACTTGCCTGTTCATCAGCCTGCACAGCAACAGGTTGAGTGCGGTACTGCTCTATCACCCCTTCAAAATCGGCATCACCGGGCTCATTAACAAGCCTCAGCCTGGTGCGTGACTGGAACATATCCTTCAGGGCATCTGTAAGGTCCTGGCTAAGCGAAGGATAAATAACCGGAGCCCGGTTGTCAAAGTATTGTACAGACACTGTTTCAAGTTGTGGCGGAATTGATGCACCTGTGAATGAATAGTTCATGGTACATCCCTGTACAAAAAACAAAGTAATTATTCCCAGGTATAATAATACTCTCATTTCTCAATCAATGTTGTATTGCTTAATCTTCCTGTAGAGTGTACGCTCAGAAATACCAAGTTCACCGGCTGCCATTTTTCTTCTGCCGCCGTATTTTTCCAGTGCTTTTCTGATAAGTTCCACCTCCTTGTCTTGTAACGATAAAGATTCCTCAATTATTTCCTCGGTATCTTCTATATGCGAGGAATTATCTCTTTTCAGGTCAGGCAGCCTCGATGCTCCCTTATCGTAAACAGCTTCGTCACGGGAATAGAGTTTATCCATCAGGTGATCACTTTCAATATTTATATCATGGGGACTCTTCTCAATTATTTCATGAACAAGTTTCTTCAGATCATTCATGTCGCTTTTCATATCGAAGAGTATCTTGTAAAGGATCTCCCTCTCCGATGCAAAGGATTTATCGACGGTGGAATTTATGAGGGCCGGCAGTGTTTCTTCAGAGTAATCAGGCAGGTATTTTCTGAGCACATTGGCATCGATTTCCCTGTTTTTTTCTATTATGGATATCTGTTCAGTAATATTCTTCAGTTGCCTTATATTACCCGGCCAGCTATACTGGATAAGCATCTGCCTGGCCTCTTCATCCAGGATTATCTCCGGCATGCGGTAACGTTCGGCAAAATCCATTGAAAACTTCCTGAACAATATCAGCACGTCCTCTTTCCTGTCCCGCAAGGGCGGAATATAGACAGGAACAGTATTGAGCCGGTAATAAAGGTCTTCCCTGAATTTACCCTGTCCCAGCAACTTAATTATATCCACATTTGTTGCAGCAATTATCCTTACATTTGTTTTCAAAACCTTTGAAGAGCCCACTTTCAGGAACTCTCCGGTTTCCAGCACCCTCAATAAGCGAACCTGCGTGGAAAGGGGCAGTTCGGAGACTTCATCAAGAAATATTGAGCCGTTACCGGCTACCTCAAAATATCCGCTTCTCTTTTCATGTGCCCCTGTAAACGACCCTTTTTCATGCCCGAAAAGCTCAGAATCTATGGTGCCTTCGGGAATGGCACCGCAGTTCACGGCAATATACTGGCCGTGCTTTCTTGCGCTGAACTGATGAATTATCTGTGGAAAAACCTCCTTTCCCGTACCGCTTTCTCCTGAAATAAGAACTGAAAGATCTGTAGGTGCAACCCTGTAAGCCACCTCAATTGCCCTGTTCAAACCTGGTGAGTTTCCTATGATCCCAAACCTTCTTTTTATTGACTGAATATCCATCTTTTACTACTTCAAATAAACCCTTTCATGTCAAAATAGCACAATTTCTGTATTACTATCTTTATTTTTTTATCAAATTCATGACAAATGTACATGAAATTTTTTTCATCTAAAATTACACACAATCAAGATGAAAAAATTTCATGGGAAAACGAAGTGGTTCCGACTGTAAGCATAAATTTTGGATATTTTATTAAGGCAAAA
>SLOS01000233.1 GCA_007132365.1 Bacteroidales bacterium
GAAAAAATCGATATAAAAATAAATGAGGATGGAGTATTTATATGTGAAGCAAAAGTTATCATAGCCGACATTGAGGCTGAGAATGGTGTAGTACACGTAATTGACGCCGTCCTTCTGCCGTAACGGTAACCGGAGTTATACTGAATTTGGCCCTGCATTGGAAGCAATGCAGGGTTTTTTTGTTCTGCCAGGAAGCAAGCGGAACCGGCATATTTATCTTCTGTCAGTGCAGGGGGCAAGATGATTATCTAGAAACTATCCAAGTATTATCCCTACAATGGTAGCAGACATAAGTGCTGCAAGGGTGCCACCGAGCAGGGCGCGCATACCGAATTGCGAAAGCAGTACCCTTTTATTGGGTGCAAGTGAACCGATACCGCCTATCTGTATTCCTATGCTGGCAAAATTTGCAAACCCGCAGAGCATGTAGGTGGCCATTATTATCGATTTGGGATCGGTAAAAGCCCCGGATTCCTTGAGCTCTGCAAGGCTTACATATCCTATGAACTCAGTCATGATGATCTTTTCTCCCAAAAGCCTGCCTGCCAGAGTAATATCAGGGAGGCTTATCCCTATGAGCCACATAACCGGTGAAAAGGTATATCCGAGTATAAACTGCAGGGAGAGACGCTGATACTGCCCTCCTGTCAAATTGGTGACTGCATCATTCAGCCTGGTCCAGTCCCCGACCTTCCCCACAATAAAGTTAAACATTGCAATGAAGGAGATAAAAACAAGCAGCATCGCTGCTACATTGACCGCGAGCCTGAGTCCCTCACCAGTTCCATTGGAAATGGCATCCAGAATATTATTGCCAATCCGGTCCTTTGATATCTCCATGGTTTTGTCAATTGTTTCGGTTTGAGGCACCAGGATTTTAGAGATTACAACAGCTCCGGGAGCTGCCATGATGGAGGCTGCAAGCAGGTGCCTGGCAAAGATAAGTCTCTGAACGGGATCATCCCCCCCCAGGAAACTGATGTAGGCTGCAAGTACCCCGCCAGCCATAGTGGCCATTCCGCCGGTCATCACAAGGAGTATTTCAGAGCGGGTCATTCTGTCAAGGTATGCTTTGATCATGAGCGGGGACTCGGTCTGTCCCAGAAAAATGTTCCCGGCCACCGAGAGGCTTTCAGCGCCTGAAATACGCAACGCCTTTGTCATTATCCATGCCAGTCCGTAAACTATCTTCTGGATGACACCCAGGTAAAACAAAAGGCTTGTGAGGGCAGAGAAAAAAATAATTGTGGGCAATACCTGGAAGGCAAAAATATAACCGTAAGTGGAGGTGTCCAGAAACCCTGCAAAAAGAAAGTCAGTCCCCGCCCTTGTAAAGTCAAGTATTAAAACAAATATCTTTCCAATTAATTCAAAAAAATCCTGTACCAGGGGAATCTGTAAAATACTGAAGGCAAGAACCATCTGAAAGCCAAGGCCTATGCCGACTACTTTCCATGATATGGCCCTGCGGTTTGTAGAAAAAACCCATGCGATGGCTATCAGCACCAGCATACCAAACAGTCCCCGCAACAGGGTCACAAAACTGAAACTGATCCTGTCAGGAGGGGGCAGATCGACATTATGTCCGGTTGGACTTTGCAGATTGTTACCGGTAAATGCTGTCGCTTTAACATTCCCCCGGTCAGTCTCCCGGCCGGTCTTTTCATGGACTGATACATTTGTATCCGACTGGTTGTAAGGTTGTTCCATGGTTTCTTGAGCACCATGGGTTAATGATCCTCCCTGCACAGAAGTTGCGCACAGCAATGCAAGGAATGCTGCAAAAAGAAATAATGGAACCCTTTGCATATTTTAATATTTAGGATTTTTTCTTTCTGCGGTTAATTTCATCCCTTATGTCTGATGCCCTTTCGTAATTCTCATTTTTAACGGCATCCTGGAGCATCTGTTTCAATTCATTAAGGGTTAAATCGCGCAGTTCATCGGCCGGTCTTCCTTTTCCCGGGGAGGGATCGGAAAATAATTTGGATGACGAGGTAGGTTTGTTTTCTTTGGATTCCGGTTCAATGTCTATAACTATTCCTGATTTGGCAAGAATATCTTCAGTTGTGTATATGGAGCAGCTAAAACGCAGAGCCAGTGCAATCGCATCACTTGTGCGGGCATCAACTGTCATCTGTTTTTCCCCGTCATCACAAATAAGTTTCGAATAAAAAACACCCTCCTCCAGTTTATAGATATTGATCTCTACAATTGATATTCCAAAAGCCGATGCAAAACTGAGAAACAGGTCATGAGTGAGGGGCCGGGGAGGTTTCAATCCTTCAAGCTGAATGGCAATGGCCTGGGCCTCAAATCCTCCGATAATAATGGGTATACGCCTTTCCCCTCCTTCTTCAGCCAGCACCAGCGCATAAGCTCCTGACTGCGTCTGGCTGTATGATATTCCAAGTACATTCAGCTTGATTTTACTCATATTTTCTTGTTGCCTGTTAATCCATTGACTTTTCAGAAAAGAAATACTATTATGGTTCTTTAATTGATTGTAAATTTAACAATCAATTTATAAAAGCAAAAGTCTTTTGTTTTTTTCGCAAACAAAAAACAGGTATCGGAATGAACCGTTTGATTGAATAAAAATATACATGAATTTTTTACAGAAGAAATTTGCTTGCAAAAATTTGTAATTCGGTTAAACTTTTTTACTTTTGCACTCCCGATCATAATAAATAACAGTAATATAACTGAATAATGTACGCAATAGTAGATATAGCAGGCCAGCAGTTCAAGGTTGAAAAAGACAAGAAGCTTTATGTACACCGGCTGGAAGGCGAAGAGGGGTCAGAACTTGATTTTAACAAGGTACTGCTTATAGATAATGACGGCAAGGTCAGGGTTGGCACGCCAAATATTAAGAATGCCGTTGTCAGGGCCCGGATACTTTCGCATCTTAAGGGAGACAAGGTTCTGGTCTTTAAGAAAAAGAGAAGGAAAGGATATCAGAAACTTAACGGCCATCGCCAGTACCTTACCCAGATACAAATTGAAGATATTGTAACAAAATAATTAAAATTTACGGAAATGGCTCATAAGAAAGGAGTTGGAAGTTCAAGGAACGGTCGTGAATCAGAAAGCAAACGACTTGGAGTAAAGATTTTTGGTGGCGAGACGTGCAAGGCAGGCAATATTATCATACGCCAGCGGGGCACCAGGCATCATCCCGGACTCAATGTTGGAATGGGCAAGGACCATACACTATTTGCGCTTATTGACGGTAAAGTAGTGTTTAAGAGAAAAAAAGATGATAAATCTTTTGTTTCCGTTGAGCCCCTTTCCTGAAAGAATATTTTTATCATCTTTTGTTATCTCCTGAAAAACTTTGCTGTTTATCTGCCGAAGTTATCAGGGGATTTTTTATTTTTATAGTTCCCATTTCAAATTCCTCCATATGCTTTCCGTCAGATTTATTACCGAAAATCGCGACCTTGTAATAGACCGGCTTAAAGTTAAAAATTTCGAGTCTGCCGAACTGGTTGACAGGATCATTGAAACAGATGTTCAAAGACGAAAAATCAAAAACAGGCTCGATACCGGTCAGGCTTCTGTAAATAAGCTTTCCAGGGAGATAGGAGCGCTTTACAAACAGGGCAGGAAAGAGGAGGCCGGGCAGGCAAAGGATAAAACAGGTAAACTGAAGGAAGAGATCAGGAACTTTTCGGCTGAACTTGCCGGCGTCGAAATCTTTCTTAAGGAACTGCTTGTTCAGGTGCCGAATTTACCTCATGATTCGGTGCCCGCGGGAAAACTTCCCGGGGACAATGAGCTTGTCCGTGACGGCGGGGTCAAACCTGTTTTGCATCCGGAAGCTCTGCCTCACTGGGACCTGGCCAGGAAATACGATATAATAGACTTTGAACTTGGCAATAAAATCACCGGTGCCGGATTTCCGGTGTATAAGGGGAAAGCAGCAAGACTGCAGAGGTCGCTGATCAATTTCTTTCTTGACGAGGCCGTTAAAGCGGGTTATGACGAGTTCATACCGCCGGTTGTGGTTAATGAGGCTTCTGCTTTTGGTACCGGTCAACTTCCCGATAAAGAGGGGCAGATGTATCATATCGGTGAAGATAACCTGTATCTGATACCTACCGCAGAGGTGCCACTGACCAATATATTCCGTGATGAAATAATCCCGTTCAGAGACCTTCCGCGAAAGCTTACTGCCTATACACCATGCTTCAGAAGGGAGGCAGGATCATATGGAAAGGATGTTCGGGGACTGAACCGGCTTCATCAGTTCGATAAGGTTGAAATAGTTGAGGTTCAGCATCCGGAACTTTCATATGAAAGCCTTGAGTCAATGACAGCCTATGTTGAAAGCCTGGTTGTTAAACTCGGATTGCCTTACAGGATAATGCTCCTTTGCGGAGGTGATATGAGTTTCCATGCTTCGAAGACTTATGATTTTGAAGTTTTTTCTGCGGCACAGGAAAAATGGCTTGAAGTTAGTTCGGTTTCAAATTTCGAGTCATATCAGGCCAACAGGATGATGTTGCGCTTCAGGGATGAGAACGGGAAAAAGATTTACACGGCGCATACACTTAACGGGAGTGCACTTGCCCTGCCGAGGATCATGGCTGCCCTGCTTGAGA
>SLOS01000391.1 GCA_007132365.1 Bacteroidales bacterium
CAGGTACAACAACCCGTCCGGCAGGTACAACAACCCGTCCGGCAGGTACAACAACCCGTCCGGCAGGTACAACAACCCGTCCGGCAGGTACAACAACCCGTCCGGCAGGTACAACAACCCGCCCGGCAGGTACAACAACCCGTCCGGCAGGTACAACAACCCGTCCGGCAGGCACGACCACCCGTCCGGCAGGCACGACCACCCGCCCGGCAGGTACGACCACCCGTCCGGCAGGCACGACCACCCGCCCGGCAGGTACATCAACAAGATCATCTGGTGGTGGCAGGGATGAGGCCGGTACCGAAACACGTCAGACAACCGTACCTACATATACAAGACCTGCTTCAGGCGACAGGGCGACGTATAACCGTAACACCGGCAGCTACCAGACAAGAAGCGTAACTCCCCAAAGAAACAGCTCGGCTCCTTCTTCCGGTAGTTCGACATATTCAAGGCCAGGCAGCAGTGCCACATATAACCGCCCGGACAGCCGTTCAGGCGAATCTGGAAGTTCTTCGGTAAGGCCTTCTGCCCCGACCCGGAGCACTCCTTCAGTCAGGACTGCCAGGCCATCATCAGGTGGAAGCAGACCTGCTGTTTCCAGTCCTCCCAGCAGGGGTAGCTCAGGAGCAAGCAGTTCCGGTGGCAGCAGGGGCTCATCCGGTAGCAGCAGGAGCTCATCCGGTAGCAGCGGAGGCCGGAGGTAACAACTTATATTTATTATAAGCTTAATCAGTTTTAATTCACGCAGATAAATCTTGTTATGATGGTATAATCATAATAAGGTGTTAGAGTCCAATTATTTAACTTAAATATTTACTGATGAGACGTACATTGTTAATCATACTTTCCGGTATACTGTGCTTCAGTTACTCTTATGGTCAAACCGAAGCAGATGCCCTCCGGTTTTCACAGCGGTTTTTCGGATCAACTGCCCGCTCAATTAGTATGGCAGGTGCTTTTGCTTCGCTGGGAGGCGATTTTTCATCCCTCGGCTACAATCCGGCAGGAATTGCCGTTTTCAGGACAACCGAGCTGACAATCACCCCTTCCTTTACAATGGATGATATCAGCTCAAGGTATATGGGAACCAGCCGAAGCGACAGTAAATACAGTTTTGGCATGAGTAATCTCGGCTTTGTGGGAAGTTTTAACACGGACCGGCAGACAGGATGGGTGGGGACCAGTTTCGGAGTGGGATACAACCGTCACAATAATTTCAACCGGAACCAGGTGGTTGAAGGAGTGAATTTTAACAGCTCCATGGCTGATTATTTTATTGACGGACCTTACGGTGCCAATGGGTTACACCCGGATCAGCTTGAACCGTTCTGGGAGAGGCTGGCGTTTGATACCTATATAATTGATACTGTTCCCGGTTTCTGGGACTGGTATGAGACGCCTGTGATGCTCGGACAGACGCAGCGGGAGATAATATCCACCAAGGGCCATACCGGTGAATGGCTGTTTTCTTTTGGTGCCAATTACGGACATAAGCTATATCTGGGAGCCAGCTTTGGCATTGAATCAGTCGACTATACCAGAAATTCAAATTACACAGAGACAGACGATCTGAATTTGAGTGATTTCAGTCAGTTCAGGTTTTCCAGAAATCTGAATACCACCGGGAGAGGGTATACCTTTAAGGCGGGCGCAATTTTTAAACCGGTTGAAATGCTGAGGTTAGGGGCTGCCTTTCATCTGCCCACCTTTTATACCCTGACAGATGAATACAGCCACAGGATGGAGTCCTGGTTTGATACTGGTGAGTATTATGAGGCTGTTCCGACTAATGAGGCCGGCAACAAAATTGGTCCGCGACTCAAAGAATACTCACTTACTACACCATTCAGGTTTATAGGAGGAGTTGGTATCATGTTGCCGGCACAGGTGGGTGTGCTGAGCCTGGACTATGAGTATATAGATTATACCACAATGAGGCTTCGTGAAACAGACGGTGGTTACGATTTTTATAACGAGAACCAGATTATCCAGGAAGTTTACAGGCCAACCGGCAATTTAAAGGCTGGTGCAGAACTCAGACTTGGGCTGTTTATGCTCAGGGGCGGTTATGCAATATATGGAAGCCCCTATGCATCAGGTCAGATAAATGAAGATGCCGGGTATACTGCCTGGTCAGCCGGATTTGGCTTCAGGGAGAGAAACTTCTTCATCGACCTGGGATATGTTATGACCAGCCAGGAAGAGCATTATTTTCTTTATGATTATGCTGATATGGAATCAGCTCTCGGTAAAAGCAATAACAGCAGATTTCTTGTAACTTTGGGATTCAGGTTTTAATCAGCTTCAAAAGAATCAGCCAAATATACCTACAGATGGATCCGGATAACCTGGAAGATGCAAGCACAGGTTTTCCGGATTTTTTCGGATGACAATTGATCCGTTTGCCGGTTAATTCAGTTATCAGATAGTTGGTTAATTATGCTGTACCGGCAAGATAATTTAACGCATCCGGGCCGGTATTGAATAAAAGGTCAAGTATTGAAAGGTTCTTCCGGAAACCATGCCTGACGGAGAAGACCTGTATGTATTCCTTATGGTTGAATATATTTTCTTTATCCTGCTTTGCAGGTTTTGGGTGGATCCGGTCTCTCATATCTACCATTCCCGGAGGCACCTCAGCCATGAAATATGATGTAAATTGCCATTTTGCAGGTATTTTAAGAACGGATAAAAGTTTATCCAGGATTTCACTGTTGAGGTCAAGCAGATAATTGTATTTTTTTTCAAAAAAGGGCATTAAATCATCAATGTAATATTCATAGAAAGGAGCGGAACGATAGGCTGACTGAATTGATATCAGGTGCAGCTTCTGCCATCTGTAGCTGTTATCAGGCTTAATATCAGATATGGGAGTCTTCTTTCTCCTGAATCTTTTTACCGGTATTATAAGTGGCAGTATGCCGTTTGCGGAAAGAATGCTACACCTGTTCCTGTAGCTCTGCTTGCTGTAATTTTCGTGTTTCTCAATATAAATAACAGGGGAGTTGAATATCAGCGCAAAGTATTGTAAAGGAGGAAAATAGGCTGTAGTAAGCAATAAAGCGGCTGATTGAACTTTCATATCTTTTCCGGTCCGATAGCTGATCCCGTATTCCGGGCAAAAAAAAAATAATTCTTTTATTATATTTACAATTCAAAATTAATTCAAATTTTGACATATTTCAATAACTGCTTGTATAGTTGAAGCAAATAAAAACGGGTAGAGATTATGAAAAGACGTGAATTTTTAAGAAAGTCAGTTGGAGCCGGATTCGTGGCCGGTACAGCATTATCATTTACAGGGTATAATAAGCTTTTTGGAGCAGAGTTTTCTGAAAACAGCTCAGCCTATGATCTGGTTGCCGCCAGGGGAGGAGAGCCTGAAGTTATGTTTGACAGGGCTATTGAAGCAATGGGAGGGATGGAGACCTATGTTAAGAAAGGACAGTCCGTTCTTGTAAAGCCAAACATTGGATGGGACGTTATCCCCGAAAGGGGTGCCAATACTAATCCCGGACTGGTTAAGAGGGTTATTGAACACTGTTTTCAGGCAGGTGCACGTGAGGTTCTTGTTTTTGACCATACATGCGATAACTGGAGAAGATCTTATCAGAACAGCGGAATTGAAGCTGCCGTTAATGAAGCCGGAGGCCGGATCCTTCCGGGCAATGACCAGAGCCTTTTCAGGGATGTAACCGTGCCCGGAGGAAGGCAGTTAAAGGAGGCAAAGGTTCATGAGCTTGTCTTTGATACCGATGTATTCATTAACATACCGGTGCTGAAGCATCACGGTGGTGCCCAGATAACAATCTCCCTGAAAAATCTTATGGGCATTGTATGGGACAGGCGTTACTGGCACCGTAATGACCTGCAGCAGTGTATTGCAGATTTCGGCACTTACCGTAAACCTGACCTGAACATAGTTGACGCATACAGGGTTATGATGCAGAACGGACCAAGAGGTGTGTCGGAAGATGACATCGTTATGATGAAGTCCCTCATTATTTCACCCGACATGGTAGCTGCCGATGCTGCGGCAGCCCGGTTGTTTGGTGCTACTCCCGCACAGATCGGGCATATCAGGATAGCCCATGAGATGGGAGTTGGTAATATGGACCTGGAAAGCCAGTCCATTCACAGGATTGTGGTATAATTAACCATCAGATCAATCTGCAGGCCCTGCCCGTTATGGTTCATATGAACCGGGGCAGGGTTTCACATTTTCAGGATATTACTCTGTTTATTTAATTTAATTAATAATTATCTGATGCTGACAAAACACCTGAAAACCCTTAGAGTCATAGTATCTCTTTTCTTTCTTATTGTTGCAGCGCTTATATTTATTGATTTCCGGCAGGAATTTTCTGAAGGTTTTATATCCTCTTTCCTGTTTTTGCAGTTTGCTCCTTCGGTAGTTAAGATACTTCAGGTTTTGAGCCTTTCTGCTGCCGGATTTATTGTAATCCTTATTATAACTGCACTCTTTGGAAGGGTTTACTGTTCCACAATTTGTCCGCTCGGCATATTTCAGGACGTGGTATCGTGGCTCTCTATTAAGCTCCGCAGGAAAAAGTGGCCATATAAATATGCAAAACCTCATACCA